>JACMJB010000429.1 GCA_014380815.1 Armatimonadota bacterium | reverse complement strand
GGCGGGGGGCGGGGCGGGAGCAGAGCGAGCCAAAAGGCGGCGATGGCGCACGCGGTGAGCAGACCGTCAGAGAAAATAGCAGAGCGGGAACGACCGCGGCGAGATAAGCGGCGGAAAACAGCCAGTCGCAGAGGGCGCAGTCAGTGAGCGCCCGCTCATTCTGTGGACGGGAAACCTGATGATCGGACGAAGGGTGGGCTGCTGTCGCATTCGCCGTCCGCGAAATCGTCGCAGATGGGGTCGGACGACCGGAAGATTGACGGACCACCTGTCCGGAGGCGTGGTGCAGGCTGGGAATCAGGATTCCGAACACCAGCAGAACGACCGCCAAAAACGCGGCACCACCGGATCGGCGCTTCCGCCCGGCAGAAGCCATTGACTTTCCCGGAACCTCGGTTATTTGAAACGGGTGCTGCATTTGGGATTTTGTCACTGTCGGAGCGTGCAACCGCCGAGTGACCGAACCGCTAGAATACTATCATATTCCGATGAGCTTCACCGGCGCTTATCGGCGGCATCTCGGGTTTGACTACTGGTATAGTCTTGTGGTAGGATCTAGCAGACTACTCTTGTAATCAATCTGGAGGTGCTGGTATGCCGTTTCTGATTCGGGTCCTTACCCACCGTCTGTTGTCTCTGTCGCTGTTGTTGCTGTCTATAAGTGGTCCTCAAGCCCACTGCCAGGTATCTCTCCCAGTGCCGACGGAAAAACTGCCGAGCCAGGCGGAAACCGCGATGCCCCGGCGGCGCGGCGACATCACGGTCAAGGTCGCTGACTACGAGGCCGCTCGTGAGCGGATTCTGCAAGCGCTTGCCATTCAGGGTGCGGAACTGGTGGAGGCCAAAACCCTGGTCAACGAGAAAGGAAGAAAGCATGGCTGGGTCACGGTGCGTCTCGATGCCGATCGGCTACCCGATGCTCTGCCGGTTGTCCGCGCGGCGGGAAAGTTGTACGAGGAGAATGTGACGACCTCCGACGACACCTCGGAGTACCAAACGCTGGCCCGCCGCGCAGATGGCCTACAAAAGCATCAGGGGCGGCTCGCCGGTATCCTGTCGAGCGAACGTCGCCTCCGAGGCAGCGATATTCTGTATGTTCAGGAACGTCTTTTCCGTGCCAGCGTGGACGAGGGTCTGCTTCTTCAGCAGCGCAAGGATATCGAGCGCGGCAGCCGCACCTGCACGGTGACGATCCGCCTTTTTGAACCGATGCCGACCCGTGCTTTAGACCGGGTCCGCCTGGACCTCGCCGGTCATTTCGCGGCGGCGAAGGGGCGGGCAACCGGGGTCGTGGATCAGGCACGCGCCCGCGCGGTCACCGCGTCGGCCTATGCCCTGGTGTTCGCGCCGGTTTGGGTTCCGCTGCTGATCGTCCTCTTCATCGCGCTACATCTCCTGACCCGAGCCGTGCTGATCCCCCTCTGGTTTCGACGCGCCGAGATCGCCCTGTGGCTCCTGTCCGCCGCTCGCAGCCTCTACGCGCTGCTTCCGGAGCGGGTTCGGAAACCGGTCTCGCGGGTGCGCGGCGCGATCCGCACGCCGCCACCCGCAGCGGGGGCGGGGGATTAATATCCCTCCCAAACGGGAACTTCCGAAGGGAAAGCGTGTCAGCCAATTGAAGGCCGCTTACGAAGGCGAGAAGGAGAACCCTCTTCTCGCGCCGAATAGGGTTGCCGCGATACTTGCAGCGTGAAGATTCGTCTTTGCGCCCGCGCTAGAACTGGGGAGGGTAGATTATGAGTCTCGTTGCCGCCGTTTCATCGGCGCAGTTTGATACTGAAGTACTGCAGTCCGAGAAGCCGGTGCTGGTGGACTTTTGGGCGGCCTGGTGCGGCCCCTGCCGCCGCGTCGGACCGGAAGTGGACGCGGTCGCGGAACAGCTTGGCGATAAAGTCAAGATTTTCAAGGTGGATGTGGACGCCGAACCGGACCTCGCGGGCCGCTACGGCATTCAGAGCATCCCTGCACTGTTCATCTTCAAGGGTGGTAAGGTCGTGGACCAGATCCTTGGCGCGGTCCCGCGTCAGGTGATCTCGCAGAAGCTGGAAGCGCAGATCTAGCGTCTTCTCGCGGAAACGACAAAGCCCCGGTCAAGTGCCGGGGCTTTGTTGTTTCGACCTGGGCTGCCGTCTGCGCCTTGAGCAGGTATAATCCCCCAAGACGCGCCGACGTGAAAGTAGAAGTGGAGTTCCCGCCTCGATGAGTGATTATGAATTCGATCATGCTGCCCAGGTAGTGCCGGACATTGCCGAGGCGATCGCCTGGTACCAAAACACCCTTCCGAATGCCGTCGTCCTGTATCAGGATGCCACCTGGGGGTTCCTGGAGGCGGGAGGGGCGAAGCTGGCATTTGTGGTGAAAGACCAGCACCCCGGTCATCTGGCCTGGCGTGTCGGCGATGTCGAACTGGAGCGTCTGGCCGCCCTGCATGACAAAGCGATCAGCCCGCACCGCGATGGCACCCGGTCGTTCTATCTGGATGCACCTGGAAACCAGGCGATCGAGATCATCTCGTACGACAGAGCGCCCTCGACAGCCTCCACGACGCCTGCGAAGAGTTAAAGACTGAGAGAAGCCATATTCGCTTTTCCTGCGGTGGCCGGTGGCCGGAACCAGAATAAATAGCGGCATCGGGAGCTTTTATGTTTAGCGATCTGGAGGGTGCCGCGCCGAAAACCGCTGTCTGGACCGAATCGGGACGAGGCGATACCGCCGCTGAAGTTCGGCTCACGTCCATCGGCAGCAGGGGGGTACGAGTTGATGTCTCGGCAGCACCGGGAAGTGCCCCGCTCACCCAGGTTGCCGTCCGCTGGAAGGTGAGGCTGCCTGCCGGAGTCCGACTGCTGGGCGACCACTGGGAGCGGGGGTACGGCGATCTGGAGTGGCGCGGGGTCGTCCCGGAGCGTGCCCTCCCCTGGTATGTCCTCGCCCATGACCCCCCCACCGGCAGCACGTCGGGCATCGGCGTCGAAACGGGAGCCGCCAGTTTCGCCTCGTTCCGCGCCGATGAGAGTGGGGTCACTCTCCTGCTTGATATTCGCTGCGGCGGACGCGGTGTCGTGCTTGGGGACCGCGCGCTCTCCGCCGCGACGGTTCACTGGGTTGACGCCGACCCGGCAGAGCCGGTCTTCGCCCTCGCCGGACGCCTCTGCCGTACGCTCTGCCCCGCGCCGCGCCTGCCCGCGTACCCTGTTTACGGTGGGAATGACTGGTACTTTCGCTACGGCAGGATTACCGCCGAAACCGTCTGCCAGGATGCGGCGACCATTCGGGAACTCTCGCTATCTCCGGAGAACGCCCCGGTCTTTGTCGCCGATGCGGGCTGGTTCCCCGCTGCGGGCTGCGATGGTGGTCCCTACGATCACGGTAACGCCCACTTTCCGGATATGCCCGGCCTCGCCGCCAAGCTTCGCGCGCAGGGGGTGCGCCCCGGCATCTGGATTCGCCCGCTGCTAACCCAGCCGGGGAGTGTCCCTGACACCTGGCTGCTTCCCGGCAAGCATCCCCTTGCCGGGGCGCCCGGTGCTGGCCTGGACCCGAGCGTGCCGGAAGTCCTGGAGCGGGTCCGCACGGACATCGCGCGTCTGGCGGGGTGGGGGTATGAGTGGATCAAACACGATTTCACGACCTACGATGCAACCGGGCGCTGGGGCTTCCAGATGCAGACGAGCGGTTCGGTGACCCGGGACGGTTGGTCGTTTGCGGACCGCGGTCGCACCACGGCGGAGATCCTTCTGAAGCTTTATCGTGTCATTCGCGAAGGCGCAGGGAAGGCGTCTCTGATCGGCTGCAACACGGTCGGGCATCTGGGTGCGGGTCTGTTCGAACTGCAGCGCACAGGTGACGACACCAGCGGAAAGCACTGGGAGCGGACGCGCAAAATGGGGATCAATACGCTGGCCTTTCGGATGCCCCAGCACGGCATGTTTTTCGCCGCCGATGCGGACTGCGTCGGTCTGACCCCCGCAGTGCCCTGGGAGCGGAACCGTCAGTGGCTAGATCTGCTGGCGCGCAGCGGAACCCCGCTATTCGTCTCCGCTGACCCCGCCGCGCTCGGCCCCGAACCGCGTGCCGCCCTCACCGAGGCTTTTGCCCGCGCCGCTGTTCCGACCAAGCCCGCGGAACCTCTCGACTGGCTGGAAACCACGTGCCCGCGTCTCTGGCGTTTCGCGGACGGCGAAACGATCCGCTATGACTGGACGGAGTTCGCGGAAAGCGCCTTTGAGTGCCCGCCGTGATGCGAGCGGAGTACATCCCAAACCCATGACCTTATCTCTTACCTGGCTTCTGCTGCTGAATCTCGCCAGCACTCTGTATATGGTGGGGGTGATCCTGACCGTCCAACTGGTCCATTATCCGCTGATGGGGCAGGTGGGAGCGGAGCAGTTTCGGGCCTACCACTCCGCCCATACCTCCCAGATGTCATGGGTCGTGCTGCTGCCCATGATCGCGGAACTGGGCACCTCCGGGCTGCTGGCCTTTGCACCGCTTCCCGGCGTCCCGCGCTGGCTGCTCTGGACGGGGTTTGCGCTGGCGGTGCTGACCTGGGCCGCGACCTTTTTTCTTTCCGTCCCGCTGCACGGCAAGCTGTCGCTGGGATTTGACGCGGAGGCGCACCGTTTCCTGGTTCAGACGAACTGGGTCCGGACAGTCTTCTGGACTGCCCACGGGGGCATCACCCTCGAGATCCTGCGCCGCCTGCTCGCCGCCGTGGCATAAAAGGAAGCGGGAGCGGGGCCATGGCGTCCGCCCCCGTTCCTTCGCCTGTCCGTTCCGTGTCCGTCCCGTCTCAGTCCAGTTCGCCGTCGCGCAGGCTGGCAGGGAGGGCAGCGGGCCGCTCGGTGGTAGTTTTCATGGTGTAGTGGATACCTGCATCCGAGGCATCGTGGAAGGCGTGCATCGCCTCCAGAACATGAAGCCCAAGCTCGCCGCTAGCCCGGTGCCCGCGCCCCGTTTGGATCGCCGAGGCGATGTCCGCGACCCCGAGGCACCGACTGTTGTCTGAGTAACCATGCGTCAAGGGGATCGGCGCATACTCCTTGTCCCGCCGGCCTTTGTACAGCACAGGTCCCCCGAAAGAGTTGGGGTCCGGCACTTGAAGCGTCCCCTCGCTGCCGAAGATCACGATATTCGGGAATGGGAAGCCAAACACATCGAAGCTGGTGATGATCGTTCCGACCGCGCCGTTCGCAAAATCCATGACCCCCGCGATATGGGTCGGGATATCCACACTGATCTTGGTGCCATGCAGCGGCTGACTGGTGATCGTACGTTCGGAGAACGTCGCGCGGGCGGACCCGGTGATTCGCTGGATCGGTCCGATTAGGACGGTAAGCGCGGTCAGATAATAAGGCCCCATGTCGAACATGGGACCACCGCCTGCTTTGTAATAGAACTCCGGCGCGGGATGCCACGACTCGTGCCCGCGCCCCATCATGAAGGCGGTCGCGGCGACCGGCTCGCCGATCCATCCATCGTCAATCAGCTTGCGGCAGGTCTGGATACCGCCGCCGAGGAAGGTATCCGGCGCGGCCCCAAGACGCAGCTTTTTTGCCTGGGCCAGTTCCACGAGTTCTTTGCCCTCTTCGCGGGAGATCGCGAGCGGCTTCTCTACATAAACGTGTTTACCCCCTTCCAGAGCCGCTTTGCAGATGCTGTAGTGTGCGTTGGGGATTGTCAGGTTAACAATGATCTCAATGTCCGGATCGGCGAGAAGCTGTTCGGGCGTGATCGCCCGGTCAATCCCGAATTCCTCCGCTTTCGCCTGAGCGCGGCTGAGGTCGAGGTCCGCGCAGGCGGCGATCTCCACGATCCGATTGAACTTCTTGGTGCCATTAGTGAAGTAGATGCCGCTGATATTGCCACACCCGATGATACCGATTTTGACAGGGGTCATGCGAAACGCCTTCGCTCCTTCTAACACGTCGTTGAATAGTTTAAACGGTTGCGGGTTACGGTTCGCTTTGTGCTCTCGCTGCTCCTGCCTCAAAGGGGAACCTTGCCACTATTCTGGGGGGAAAGCTGCCTGATAGGCTTCCGCAAGCCGGTGGACATCTTCGGGCCGACAGCCGATCAGCTTCGAGGTGGCGAGATAGCGAAGAACTCCGCCGATCTCCGCATCCTTGACCCCCGCCTCCCCAAGGTCGCTGAGGCTGCATGTTGCGGCATCCTGAACGGCTTCGTAGCGCTCGCGTTCCATGGCGGCGACCAGCAAGCATTGAAGGACACTGGCGCAGTTCCAGGAGCTGAGCTCATAATCGGTCTCCTTGATCTGATTCCAGCCCTGGCGCAGACGGTCCTCGCGCAGACCGCTTAGCCTTTCGGTGTAGTCCGCGGGGCGCTGCATAAACCCTGCCTCCGCGCCGGTCTCCTCGGCGTAACTTTCCGGATGACGAACCGTTCGGTTTTTCCACAAACTGACGACCCGGCGGATTGGAGACTCCATTTCGGGCCAGAAGCTGCAATACAGATCCTCCTGCTGGCCGCTGTCATCGTGGATCAGCAGCGAGGAGTGTCCCATATCCGGCATGATCCCTTCGCCCAAAACCGTGTGGGGCGGGGCGGGAAGCCATGTATAAAGCGTCACCATAACCTTCTAAGACACCCAACCGTCCCCCGGAATTCCCGGAATAACTGCGCGGCATAGCCCAAATGCGATTCAAGGCTGCGGGAACAAGCAGCACCACCCGAGTGGGTATAGTAACTCTATGAAGAACTTATCTCCCCCCCGATTTCCTCTTCTGGCAGCGGGTGGCGGCGCGGCACTTTGTGCGGCGGTCGTCGCCGCCTCCTGCGCCTCCGCTGATCGCGCGGCGCTTACCAGTGCCACTGGCACGATGTCCGCTCCCGCTGCCTCCCTTGGAAAGACCCTGACGGGGGAAGCCGCCAAAGGGGACTGGTCCACGGATGCTCCGGGACTTCGCCGGAAACTAACTACTGCTGATCTGCCGCCGCCCTACAGCACCGACTCGGCGAACAATGGCCCTGGAAGAGTCCCGCAGCCCGAAGGAGCGCTTCCCAAGGTCCCGGCGGGTTTTACCGTAAAGCGATGGGCAGGCGATCTGCGGAATCCGCGGGTTCTGGCGACGGCCCCCAATGGCGATATTTTTGTCGCCGAAAGTCAGGCAAACCGGATCTCGGTGCTCCGAGATGCGGACGGCGACGGCACACCGGAAACGCAGCAGGTCTTCTTTGGCGGACGCGAGGCGATGCCCAAACCGTTCGGTATCGGCTTTTATCCGCTCGGGAAAAACCCGAAATGGGTGTATGTCGCCTGCACGGACCGGGTGGTCCGTCTGCCTTACCAAAACGGCGACCTCGTGTCTGCTGGCAAGCTCGAAACCATTGTGGACACGATCCCCGGTTATGGACAGCTGCGCGGCGGGGGGCACTGGACCCGCGACCTCGATTTTTCCAGGGACGGCAAGACCATGTTTGTCTCCGTGGGGTCGCGCACCAATGTGGATGAAAGAAACGAGGAGTCGGAGCGGCTCCGTGCACTGATCTACGCCTTCACGCCCGATGGGAAGAACGGACGCGTTTATGCGAGTGGCATCCGTAACCCCGTCGGTCTAGCGGTGCAGCCGGGGACCGGGACGCTCTGGACTTCGGTGAATGAACGCGACGGTCTGGGTGACCACCTGGTACCGGATTACATCACCAGTGTGAAGGAAGACGGCTTCTACGGCTGGCCCTGGTACTATCTTGGCCCGAACCAGGACCCACGCCACCCAGGCGCGCACCCTGAACTGAAAAACAAGGCGATCGTGCCCGATGTGCTGCTGCAGTCGCATATGGCATCGCTGGACCTGGCGTTTTACACCGGCAAGCAGTTCCCCAAGGAATACCAGGGAAGCCTTTTCGCCTGCGAGCATGGCTCCTGGAACCGATCGCGCCGTACCGGTTACAAGGTGATCCGTGCGATTCTGAAGGACGGCAAAGCCACCGGGGAATACGAGGACTTCGTGACGGGTTTTGTGGTGAATGACGGTAATGTTTGGGGCCGTCCCGTGGGCCTCACCACCGCCGGAGATGGATCGCTTTTGTTCTCGGACGACGGCTCGAACTCGATCTGGCGCGTCACCTACACGGGAAATAAGAGCCGCCGTGTCGCGGAAGCCGATCCCCAGAAGACCGTATCAAAGCCGCAGCCAAAGTCATAAGCGACCCCAAGCGACGGAGATTTGCTAACGAACGTCGGGGGCGGCACTGGCAAAACGCAAGCGCCGCCGTTTCCGCCCAAAGGCAGCCACGGCGTCACTCCGGGAGCGGGGTGGCGCCGGGTTTTTTTCCGGACCGCATCTTTGACTGCGCGAATCTGTGCCGGTAGTGCAGAACGAAGCCGAGCATGAGGGGAAGACCGAGCGCGACCGGCCAGAACTGCCGCAGCGGCTCCGGCAGAAACTTCATGGTTGTTGCCGAGAAGGCCGACACAATGGCGATGTAAGAGCCGATCAGCTTGGTGAGATGCTCGAACAGCCAGACCTGCGGTTGAAGCCGCGAATCGGGCGGGCGCGAGAAGCGGGCAAGATCATAGACTGCGACAAGCATCGTCCCGCCGAGCAGGGAGACCACGAAGGCCGGATCGCCGACCAGCCTCCCCTGCGCGTGCAGGAGCAGCGAGACGATGCCTGCCCCCAGCGTGAACAAGGCGACCGCCCAGTCCAGGGCAGAGGCGGGCTGGTCTCGGTCGGGCCGCTTGCGGCGCAGCACGCGATAGCCCGAAAAGGCCAGATAATAGCTGAAAACAGCGAGCACAAAGAAGAACGAGTCGAAACGGAAGAAGAGCAACGTAAAGGCGGTCAGGGCCATGACCACCATCAGGCGCAGGTAAAGTCGACCCGTGCGTCGGTGCGCCGGGCTGCCCTTGGTCACGATCAGTGCGACCGGCCCCAGCAGCAAGCACAGCAGTCCCGCGCCCACATGGATGGTGGTCAAGAGTAAAATCGCCAGGGTCACGGCAGTCTATCCTGCAACAGTATATCGGGTCTGTCTGTCACGAAAAGGGGTGGTTCGACGGGAACATCTGTTTCCTGCATCCGTATTAAGGGTTAGAATGCGTCTTCTGCCGTTGATTTTCCTGTTTCTCGTTCTGGGGTACGTCTGGTATGAAAGCGGCAGACCGCTTCTGAAAACGGAGCGGACCACCCCCGCGGTCACTTTGCCGCGTGCTGCGATGCGCCCGGGAACCGGCAGCCGAACTGGAACCGACGAGACGCCGCCCTTCTTGCCAAACTATCTGAATACGCCTCTGATGCAGCCGGCCCGCCGCTGGAAGAGCCTGCCGATTCGTGTTTACTTCGAGACGAGTGGGACAGCCACCCGCGAGCGCCGCGCCGCGGCGCTCGCGGGATTTCGGGCCTGGACGACCGCAACCGGTGGGGTGCTGAGTTATGTGGTTACGGAATCGTCCTCGGAAGCGGATGTCACGGTGCGATTCGTTCGCGGGGCTTACCTACCCCCGAACCGTTCCACGGTCGGTCTGACCCGCAGTTTGTCCCGGAACCAGTGGCAGGTCTCCGCTCTGATGACACTCGCAACCGGGGACGCCTCACTGGAGCAGATCACTGATGTCGCCGCCCACGAATGGGGGCACGCGCTGGGCATCAATGGACACAGTGACGAAGAAAACGATCTCATGTACGGCACCTCGGTCCGTACCATCGCCATCGGTCCTTTCGGGCGGATGCTGCGCGAGCGAAGGGAGCCACGAACGCCCACCCGCCGCGACCTCAACACGGTCAAAACCCTCTACGCGGACCGTTTTGGGAAACCGGCTCCTTAACGGTTCTGAAAGTCCGGGGATCCGATCAAAAGTGTCATGATCTGCTGAGCCTCCCTCCGCTTCTCCTGCGGTGTTTTCGGCGCATCGGAGGCGTTCTCGCCGAACTGTCGCAGAAGGGCCGCGCGGGTCCTCGGCGAAAGGTCATTGTTGACACAGGCGCTTATCAGGCGCTCCACAAGCGGCGTATCGGGACCGGCAACCTCGCCGCCAGCAAGGGTCTCCGGAGCGGGCAACAGCACGCCGCCAACACGCCCGGTCGAGAGTCCGAGGGCCGCATTCAGCCGTCCGATCACCGACCCGGCGGACCTCCACTTGCGCGAGTCCTCGGGATAGCCGATCGGGGCTTGAAACTGATAAAACCCCTGACCGAGCAAGGACACCTGATTCAGTACAGGCTTCGCACGCTCCGAGGGGTCCGCAGGGGATCTGCTCTCCCTGGCCCCCAGCAGGCTGATGGTGCCATTCTGGGCGCGGATCGCGGAAACGACAAATTCCAGCGGCGACTTGTACTTGCTTTTGTAGGCGGCGGGCGCATAGAACTCCGGCGATGTTACAATCGTTCGGACCACGGAGCGCAGATTCCCCCCGGTCCGCTCCCATGTCTCGACGCACTTGTCCACGAGCGCGGCAGGCGGCTCGTCGGCGACCAGACGCTGACACAGCTGGTAGGAAACGTGCCGCATCGTGGCCGGACGGCTCGCCAGAAGGTCCAGCACCGCCTCCCCGTCCTCGATCCCGCCCCCCGCCGCGATCCGCTGCCCCAGCACGACCTTGGCCCCGGTGTCGTGGCGGCGCGCATCGAAACGAAAAGTCCCGCTCGGGCGGTCCACGGTCCAGCCGGTGAGGCAGCGGGCCACCTCGGTCACATCCTTCTGGGTGTAGCCGCCCCCGCTGCTGTCCACCCCCAGCGTGTGAAGCTCCATGATCTCGCGAGCATAGTTCTCGTTCAGGCCGCCTCGTGGGAGGGGCCGTCCGGGTCGAACGATCGGCGGCGCGGACGACTGGGCGTTGTCCAGGTAGATCAACATCGCCGGACTCTTCGCGGTCGCTCCCAGCAGGTCGCGAAACCGTCCCAGAACAAACGGGCGGATCGTGTCCCGATCATAGCTCAGGAGGTAGTAGCGCGAGTCGCCTTTGTGCCGGTCAATGTTGAAGTGGTTGGACCAGAAGTCCACCAGCACCTCCTGCAACTGCCGCTCGGACTCGACCGCCCGAATTATCCGGGCGGCGGCGAGCTGGGCGTTTGCCGCGTTGAAAGTCTTGTCCGCTTCGCGCCGTGCCCGCTGTGCCTCCTGCTGGTAGCGCTGCAGCTCCGCTTCCTGCGTTGTCCTGTCCACCCGTGAGGCGGCTGCGGAAAGTCGCTCCGCAGTTGCGGGAAGGGGCGCATCGCCCGTTGTAGACATCGCCGCGGGAGCCATCGCCGCCACCGAGGTCATCGAGGCCATGCTCTCCTCGTCGCTGTTGTCCTCCATTCGGTTCATCATCGGCGCTGCCGCGGGGGCAAGCGTGACGGTTCCGGTCTTCGTCTTATCTTTCTCCGCAAGCGCCGTCCGGAGCGCTTTGCTGAGTCTCTCCAGCCGGGAAGCCTCTTTCTGCCAGCGGTCGTAACCGCTGCTGAGGGCAGTCTGTCCCTGACGGAGGGTCGGCAATGCCGCCAGCTTCGCCTCGACCGCGCGGTCGTCCTGGTCTTCGGGGGCAAGCTGCTGATTCAGGTAGGCGGCAAGCCCCTTCTGCTTGACGCGGGCCACATCGCCCGGTCGGGGACCGTAGCCGAGCCGGTTCAGCACCTGGAGAATCCGCTGGGTCTCGCTGAGCGGGGCCGTGGTCGGCATGGGGGCGGCGGCGGAAACCGGCGTTGGCTTCGTTTTGGCGGAAAAGGGGGCGGCGAGAGCTACTCTGCTACCTCCTGCCGCCAGGGCAGCGATGGAAAGGACCGACGCAATCCGAAGTGATTTCATGCGCATCAGAAACGGACCTCGCAGGGAAGAATAAAGGTATCGTATCGCGGATTGATCCGGCGCGCGGCACCTCAGCGCGTGACACTCCACCGCTCCGGGCGACCCTCTCTGTAGGGCATGACGCCGTGAAACGGGGAAGGGTTCAGATCGAAGACCAGCGGCAGGAAAAAATGATCGCCGGGCCACAGATCCAGTGCGCCGGAAAGCAGGTGAGTCACCGGTGCCCAGGAAAGTGTGCCCTCGTGGTTTTCCTTCTGCGGCGTCCCTGTCCACCCGTTCACGACAAAGACAAAGCCGAACCAATCCTCGCCATTTTTACCGAAGCCGGGCCAGTTTATCGTGCCGCGCAGGGTCATCGCGGTGACCTCAATCCCCGCCTCCTCGCGAATCTCACGCCGCATCCCATCCGCGACATCCTCGCCCCGCTCCAGCTTGCCACCCAGACCATTGTATTTTCCGAAAGCCGGGTCATCGGGCCGCGAGTCGCGGTGGATCAGAAGAACGTCGCTGCGGTCGGGTGACAGCACGTATCCGAGAGTGGCAAGAACGGGGGTGTAAGCGGGCATGTCGCCTTTCAGTATACGCTCAAGTATTTTGCCCTCGCCCGTAACCGTTTCATCCTCGCGCACGTCTTACCATCACAACGAAAACGGCGGGAGGGAAACAAGAATGCAAACCCGAATGCAGGCTGACAAAACGGGTGCCGTCACCCGCTCGAAGCGGCTAAAGCGGTTAGTGAAGAACGGACGCTGGATCGCCGCCGATGTCGCGGCGGTCGCTCTGGTGGGCGGCCTCTGGTGGCGCTGGCTCAACGCCGTTCCCGTGGTCGCCATTCCTGCTCCACCACCGCTGCCAAACCCCAACGCCTTTGATGCGTTCGTGCGGGGTGGTGGGCAGGTCGTCCAGAAAGATGCAGTTGGGGACGCCCTGCAGAATAGGGCGGACTCGCTGCCTCGGCTGCGGAAGGGCAGGCGGTACACCGAGTCCGAAAAGGCCGCGATCATCGCCGCGAACGCGGACGCGCTCGCGACGTTCCGCGTGGGCCTCGCCCACGCCTACCAGAATCCCTCCCGTCGCTCGTTCGGTGCGGTCTTCCCGGAACTGGCGGAGTTTCGAGGCATGGCGCGTCTGCTAAGTCTGGAAGGCCAGGTCCGTGAGGCAAGCGGAGATCTGGGCGGCGCATCACAGAGCCGACTGGATGCCGTTCAAATGGGTGAAATGCTCCCGCGCGGCGGCGGTTTGATCCATGCCCTGGTCGGAATCGCCTGCGAGGCGATTGGGCGTCGCCCCTTGTGGGTGCTCGCCGACAAGCTGAGCGCCGGGGAGGCCCATGCCGCTGCCTCGCGGCTGGAAAAGATCGAAGCGCGGCGGGTTCCAATGGCAGACGCGCTGAAAGAGGAGAAGTGGATCACCCAGGCCAGTCTGCTCGAGGAGTTCCGCACTAAGAGCACACTCCAGGTCTGCCGCGACTTTTTCCCGGTGACCAGCGGCGAAGCGGAAGGGAACGACACCGAAAACTGGTTTTCCAGTGTGGAGAGGTCGTTCGCACTGATGATCCCCCTGGCGGCGAAGAGCAAGACCCAGATACTTGCCGCACATGGCGCTTTCATGGACATCAATATCGCGAGAGCACGTACTCCTTATGCATCAGCGTCTCGTCTTGCCCCGATTCCGGGGCCGAGCGATCCTATCAACGCGATACTGCTCCCCG
Organism: Armatimonadota bacterium; assembly: GCA_014380815.1. Classification (GTDB taxonomy): domain Bacteria; phylum Armatimonadota; class Armatimonadia; order Armatimonadales; family Armatimonadaceae; genus JACMJB01. The sequence continues at coordinate 378 of JACMJB010000429.1, read as the reverse complement.
TATTCACGCAAGCCCGGTTCAAAGAAGACGATACGCGAATGCAGAATGCACTGCTGACCACGGTTCTCGCGCTGAGGGCTTATCGAGCCGAGCAGGGCGCATACCCTGAAAGCCTGGAGGCGCTGGTGAGCCATGGCTATCTGAGCCGGATTCCCGCCGACCCATTCGCCTCGACAGGGGGCACTCCGGTGCGCTATCGTCGCCTTGCCGGTGGTACGTATCTGCTTTACAGCGTCGGCCCCGACTGCCAGGATGACGATGGAACCCCGATCCGGGCCACTTTTGCAAATGAAAAACCAAAACATTGGGTCGAGGCCGACATGAAAGGCGATTTCGTGGTCGGTGTCAATAACTATCAGGACTAGAAGCAGTGGCTCT
>JACMJB010000068.1 GCA_014380815.1 Armatimonadota bacterium | reverse complement strand
GTCTTCAGACCGTCATGGGACGACCTCGGTCCAGGCTGGCGGATCTGGGCGTGGTCGCGGCCTGGGGAGCGCTGGGCGTCGCGGCACTGGGCATCCTGACCATTCGGATGCGTCAGGTATCTGTCCCTGCGCCCCTGCCGAAAGCATCCAGCCCAGGGGTAAAAACCGTCACCGAGACGGCCCAGACTGAGCCAGCCGTCTCTAAACCGGCAAAGCCCGCTCCTCCGCCTGGGCCACCGAACGCCGCGCCGAAACGACGTATTCCTGTTCCATCGGTAGCCACCGCCCCCAAACCACCGATGCGCCCGCCGGTGGTTGTCTCGCCAGCGTTGGTGGTTCCCGAGCGAAAGAAAACGGTGGTGCCCAAAGCCCGCCCCCGGGGAATTGCCACCCCCGTCGCGAAGCGGCCCCCTTCCCCATCGGTTCGTCCTGCCCCAAAGCCGGTCAAGGTGGCATCGAGGCCAGGGAACGAGGACACCCTCCGCTCAGCGGGACCTGCCTGGGACAGTCGCCAGGATACGCTCGGCGACCCGGTCCCGGAGCCAAGCCCCGAAACATCCCGGTCACCCGCTCCCCCCCCGCCAGTGCGGCGTTCTTCGTCTCGGCCCCGCCGTCCCGCGGGGAAACCGGCAGCGGTGAACTCCAACCGGGGCGCACCCGGCAAGGCACCGTATAAGCCAGAGGTCCTTTTGGGACGGTGGAGCGGGAATATTTGGAAGTGGCCCGCGACCCTGAATGTGAACCAGAGCGATGGCGGTTCTTTCTCCGGCAGGATCGTGCTCAAAACGGACCGTGGGACTCGCTCCTTCGCGGTCAACGGCACCTTCTCCGCGCTCACCGGGCGCATCACTTTCTGGTCTCCGAACTCGCTTCCCGACACGCAAAACGGGGCAGTAGACCTTGGTCAGGAGTCCGGACGGCTGATTACCACGGATACGATGGGGGGCATGGGACTCAGCCAAAACCGCCGTCTGTTCACCTGGTCCTTCTCGCGGTAAGGGAACTTTCCGCCTGCTATTTATTCATGCCGTAATCAATACCAGTTTTTCTTCCCTCAGTAGATAGTTCTCTACAAAAGGCTGTGAGATATTCCATAATGAAATCACAGCGGTTTGATGAGAAGCGTGCAGAATGTGCGGACGGGAAGGAATCAACGACGTGGAAGACTGCCTGGAACTTCTGAGCGTGAGGACGCTGCGACAGCACCTGGATCAGCATGGCCCGCTCACCCTCGCGGAGGCCTCAGTTGTTTTAGATCAGGTCGCTGTGGCCCTGGATACGCTGCATCTTCAGGGACGGATTCACGGGTTCGTTGTCCCGACCAATGTGCTGGTGCTGCCGGGCGGCTCCGCGCATCTGCTGTGTTCACACACTACCGCGGCGTCATCCGTCTCCTGCCCCCCGCGGTCCTTCGCCGCAGGTGCCTCCTATCTCTCTCCGGAAGAAGCTCGCGGCGACACAGTCACTGCGGCAACGGACATCTGGTGCCTGGGCGCACTGCTCTACGAAATGCTGACGGCGCGCGCGCCGTTCGTGGCGCTGCGACTCACCGCACTGCGCGAGCAGGTAATCAGCGACGAGCCGGACTTGCTCCCGGAAGCGGCTTCCGAAGCGCAATTGGTCATTGATTATGCGCTTGCCAAATGGCCGATGAATCGCTTCCTGACAGCGCAGGCGCTGGCAAATAAGCTTTGGGCAGCGGCACCGGTAGCGACGTCCTCCTCCGTAACCACTGTAAAAAAGGGGACGGACCTACCGGTGGTCCCCGCTTCCGCCGTCTCGCTGAGCCAGGCGGTCAATCGTCCGCTGACCTTTGCCGGTATGCCCGTTCCTGCAGCGATGACTCCGGGCAGGATCGCCCCGAGGAGAAACCGCCTGGTTCGGTTTTTTGGCGGCAGGTACCGCGCGGCCCAACAGGCCACCGTTTAGGGAACCGGAGCGGACCGTTCCGCAGCAGGTCAAAACAGGACCCGCCTCTCCTGGCAACGGGAGAGGCGGGTCCTGCTCCGCAGCCGGACTCTTCAGAAGGCACTCTATTCCTGGGTCAGCGGATAACGCCCATTCGCTGGAAGGGGAAAAATACGACTCGCGCCTTGCCGACCACGCGCCGCTTTTCGAGTGACCCCCAAACATGGGAGTCAGCGGATCGGTTGCGGTTGTCCCCCATCATGAAAAGGTCACCTTCCGGCACCCGGAAAGCGCCGTTTTCGACTTTGAAATCGCCACCCTCCACGGGAAAGTTGTAACCGGGGTCCTCGCGGGTATACGGCTCATTCTGCGGTTCGCCGTTCAGGATCGTTTGACCGGGCGTGATCGTGACCTTCGCCCCTGCACGACCCAGTTTGACCGCGATCTCGTCCGGGGCCATCGAGATACGGTTGTTAATAAGTACGTGATCCGGAAAAAACTTGAGAGAATCCTCCATGGTCAGGTTGAGCTGCTCGCGGAGGTAGTTGTG
>JACMJB010000428.1 GCA_014380815.1 Armatimonadota bacterium | reverse complement strand
CAACGGCGACGACGTTCGGCGAAAGCAACGCGTTCACGTCCGCCACGTAGGTCGCTGACTCCGAGTCGAGCTCGAGCGCCTCGGCGGCGCCCTTGATGTTCGAGAAGAAACCGCCGTAACCGAGGCCGCTGATGTTCAGGTTGTAGCCACGGATAATGCCGTAGACGAAGTCAGAGGCCGTTAACGGCGTGCCGTCAGACCACTTAAGGCCTTCCTTGAGCTTGATCGTGTAGGTCAGACCGTCGGCAGCGATGCCGCCGTTGGCGGCGGTGGGGATCTCGGCGGCGGCCCACGGCGTCAGCTGGCTGGTCTCCGGGTCCTGGTCGAACAGCGTGATGTAGAGGTTGTGGGCGATCATGTTCTCGCCGGTGTAGGAGAGGGCCTGTGGGTCCAAGGTGACGGGCTCTGCGGGGTCGTTGATGCGGAGGACCTGTTCTGAGTCGGGGGCCATGTCGCTGGGGCCGGCCGTCCCTGTCGTAGTGGCGCCGGGTGTGTTCGTCGCGGCGTCGTCATCGTCGCCGCAGGCGGCCATTACGCCCAGCGCGACGATTGCCAACATCGCGAGCAGGACGTACCGCCACTGCCTGACTAGATTCATGAATTCCGGTCTCCTTTCGCGGTCTAGCTCGGCTGTACTATCTGCCTTCTGGAGGCAAATGTAGACCTATTAATGTTTCAAAGCAATATCCCAAAACTTATCAATAACCGACAGTCCGGAAGCCTGCTTCTCCAGTTGCAAAGACGTTCGGCGGAGGCGTCTGTTTCATCTTTGACGCCCCGGGTTCACGCAGGTTTGCGCCCGTACCGGGGGAGCGCCAGTTCGCCCACCGTGACGATAAGTCCGGCAACGATGATTACGTCTCCAACGCTGAATACGCGGATCAATGTCTGAACGTCCCACCGGTAACGGTCCGACAAGACGTACAAGTGCACATCCTCTCGTTCCAGGAGGATGTCTTTGGTGTACGGTATGCGCTCGCCGACCCGGACGTCTTCGGGCCAGCTGAACTTAGCGTAGGTTTCGGGCGTCGTCGCCATCAACCCGCCGTTCATTACGATGGCGAGAAGGTTGAGGGTCAGGCCGAGCCCAAGAATCACGATGCCCGGATGGCGGACGTTAATGGACACGAATACAAGGAGCAGGACGTAGGAGGTGATGAAGAGGATGCGGTGAGGAAGGTCGTCTGAGCCGAGAGGGGCGAAGATGGCGATTAGCTGGAGGGTGATAGCAAGAAGCGCCACCACTGCGAACTGAAATCTCACCTCGGCGAAGTAGAGGCGCCGTGCGTCTACTGTTGGTTTTGCGTCAGCAGACGCGTTTCTTGCGTTGCGCGTCTGGACTAGTGACCGCCGGCAACTGGAGCAACGGAAGCAGCCGCGACCGCCGCTACCAGTAGCAGGGAGTACGCGAGAACAATTAGCCGAGCCTTCATAACCAAACCCCCCCTTCCTTGTATTGATTTCCCAATATTGGGTGATCAATTCATAGGGCAAAGGGGGAGCGATGTCAAGCATTTGGGCGAGAAATGTGGAAAACTAATTCTTATGGTAAAGAAGAAGGGCCGGGTGGCGATTCCCGGCCCTTCGTGCGCTTACGTCCTCTTTTGGATCGTCACCAGGCGGTTACCGGCGGTCCACTCTCTGCGGTCCGGGGGGAGAACCGCGACGGGTGGAGATCTCCGCTGGCACAACCGCCGGAGGGACCTCGTGGCCAAGGACGCTTCCGGGGTCGGCGTTCAGGAAGGACGGCGTACAACCTTCCTGGGTGCCGGTCAGTGTCGAAGTTGTGTGGGTGTTCATCGTAAGTGTCTTGCGGGAGGATTGGCCGGCTGCCGTTGGAGTAGCGGGCCTGAGCTCTTTCCGAATCGAGTCCCTTAGCTGAAAAACGGGCTGCTGGCGGCTACAAAAGCGAAGGCCGCTGCCGGGCCATCACGATTCCGTTCAGGGGGATTCGGTTGATCATCGCGCTTCTCCTCGGATCATTGCGGTTTAGAGGGCGCTCCCGGCGGCGGCGACGACTGCCAGCATGACCGCGGTTACTGTGACGATCCAGTTGAGTTTGGCTGTGAAGAGCGTTGTCATCTTCGTGTCCTCCTGCGTTTCTGGTCCGGTGAGCCTACGCGCAGTTCCGGCGGCCGTTCGTGACGTCCGAGTCGGTGGTCCATTTGATTGCGTTTCGCGTCT
>JACMJB010000427.1 GCA_014380815.1 Armatimonadota bacterium | reverse complement strand
GGACCGGCGAGGTTCAGGTGAAGCCCGACATCGCCCGTGTTACCCTTGGTGTACAAAACCAGGGCCGCGAGGCGTCCGGCGTATCCCAGGAGAACGCACAGAAGACTGCCGCGCTGATCAAGGCGGTCAAGGCGGCGGGGGTCGCGGACAAGGACATCCAGACGACCGGCTATAGCCTCTACCCGCAATACGACTATTCCAACGGCATCGCCCCGGACGGCAGACCCCTGCCCGTCACTAGCCCACCCAAAATCTCCGGCTATCAGGCCAGCAATACGGTGACAGTCACGGTGCGCAAAATCGAAAACGCGGGAAAGGTGATTGATGCCGGGATCAAGGCGGGCGGTAATGCGGCGAACGGGATCAATTTTGATGTGGATAACAGCACACCCTCACAGGATGCCGCGCTGCAAAAAGCCGTCGCGGACGCCATCCGCAAGGCTAAAGTGATCGCCAAAGCGACCGGCGCGACAGGACTGACTCTGGTCGGCGTCCAGCAGGCCGATTATCAGCCGCCGCGCCCGATGTTCAAAGCTGCGATGATGAGCCGCACCGCCGAGGCCGTACCAACGCCCGTGGAAGCGGGTGAGTCCACAATCACGGCGAGCGTTACAGTGCGCTTTCGTATGAGCAGCGGAGCAGCGGGCGGCGGAGTCCCGATCTCGCTTGCGGGTACCCAGTAGTCCCAGTAGTAGCACGGCTGCGAAACGCCGCGAGAGTCACGGAATCAAGAGTCACGCAGTAAGGGAGACCCACGCCGAAGATGCCGCTTGTTGAACTCGTCAATCTCCGCAAGGAGTATAAGACTCTGGTTGCCGTGAAGGGACTTTCCCTGACACTGGAGCCAGGAGACATCTTCGGCTTTATCGGTCCCAACGGCGCGGGGAAGACCACCACGATCAAGATGCTGGCGACGCTGCTGGAGCCGACCAGCGGCATCGCCCGCGTCAATGGGATCAATGTCGCGGAGAACCCGGAGGCGGTCCGGTCGCTGATCGGCTACATGCCCGATGCCTTCGGCGTCTACGACGATTTCAAGGTCTGGGAGTATCTGGACTTTTTCGCTGCCGCTTACAAAGTGCCGAAAATAGACCGCCCCGGCCTGATTGATATGGCCCTGGATCTCACCACGCTGACCGAGAAAAAAGATGCCTACGTGGACGAGCTGTCGCGCGGTATGAAGCAGCGCCTCTGCCTGGCCAAGACGCTGATCCACGACCCGAAGGTACTGCTCCTGGATGAACCCGCATCGGGTCTGGACCCGCGCGCCCGTATCGAGATCAAGGAGCTTCTCAAAGAGCTGAAGGCGATGGGCAAGACCATCATTGTCAGCTCGCATATTCTGCCAGAGCTTGCGGATTTCTGTACCTCGGTCGGAATCATCGAACGCGGCGAACTGATTGTCGCCGGGCCGATTGAGGCGATTATGAAGCAGGTGCTCGGTGGGCGCGTCCTCGAGATCCGGGTGCCCGACATTGACCGGGAGAAGGCGACCGCCTTGCTGCCGTCCGTCGAACACGTTAAGAGCGTCAAGCGGATCGGCGAGACCCTGCGCGTGGACTACAGCGGCACCCTCGACGACCAATCCGAGGTCCTGCTGGCGCTGATCCATGGTGGTGTCCGCGTGCAGAGCTTCGCCGAGCAGGACACCGATCTGGAGGACATCTTTTTGCGCGTTACCAAAGGACTGGTGGCCTGATGAGCGGACTCGTGGGTTCCCCGCCCGCCCCACCATCGCGGAAGCCAGGGATAAACCCACGAGTCCGACAGGAGGGCCGCGATGCGCTTTCCTGAAAACCCGGTCCTCACCAAGGAACTGCGGACGCGTATGCGGGGCACACGCGCCTACTGGATCCTGTTTGCCTATGTCGGGTTGCCGTCCCTGATCGTGTTTCTGACCTACGCGACGTACACAGCCTTCCAAAGCGGGAACGGGCAAAACGCCTTTCAGCTTGGCAAGGTCTTCTACAGCACGGTCTTTACGATTCAAGCCCTGCTGGTCGGTATTATCACCCCGGCCTTGACAGCGGGCGGCGTTTCGTTGGAAAAAGAGCAGCGCACCTATGATCTGCTGTCACTTTCGCTGCTGCCGCGACGGGGCATCATTCTGGGGAAGCTGCTTTCCGCGACCCTGTTTGTCGCTCTGTTGCTGACCGCCTCGCTGCCGCTCGCATCGCTCTGCTTCCTGCTCGGCGGCATCGCCCCCTCACAGGTGATCACCGCTTATGTCCTTCTGCTCTCCTGCGCATTTTTGTACGGAGCCGTTGGGATCGCCGCTTCATCGGTCGCAAAGTCCACCACAAACGCCACCTCGCTCGCTTACACCGTGATTTTGATCCTTTTCTTCTGCACCCTGCCGCTAGCAATCGCGGGCATAACCGGCCCGTTCGGCGGGAACGGCGTCGGCCTGACCGCGCTGAACCCTATCGGTGCGGTTTCCAGCGGAATCAACAGTGAGGTTTATTTCGGCTTGTCGCTGTCGCCCTGGCTTCCCGCTCTGCTGGTCAATGGGATGCTCGGCGTCGTGCTGACCGTCGCGGCGATCCACCGGCTGGAGTATCCGCGCTCGGATCGCACCCCGCTGCTGCGCACCTTGTGCGCCGCCTTCACGCTGCTGCTGGCCTTTTTTCTGTATGGCTTCACGGCCCCGCAGGCCGCGGGAGTCTCGGGCAACAGCCTGATGGCCGTCTCCATCCTGACACTCCTTGCGACCACGCTGATCGCCGCTATCTTCGCGACAGGAGACGGCCTCCCGACGTCCGGGGGCCTGATCCGGCTGATCTTCGACCCACGTCGTTTGAGAACCGGTGATGCCGCCTCGGGCCTTTTGTACGGCGTATTGCTGGTTCTGATCTGCGGCGCGGTTCTGTACATTGGCACGACCAATTCCTCCCGTCCCGCCTCGCTGAGGCTGGTGTTGCTGTCGCTGTCGCTGCTCTGGCTTCTGGGGACGCTCGGAATCTGGTTTAGCGCCGCGGCTCGGAGCCGATGGGCCGCACTCACCGCGACCCTAGCCGCCGCTGTTGTTGTCAGCGTTGGCCCGATGTGCACCCAAATCACGGTGGGAAATTCGCCGCGCCGCCCAACAGTTCTTGACAACCTGCTTTATTTGTCGCCGTTTCCCGCAGCCTCGGAGCTTTCCGGCAGCGGTTCCAAAAGCTTACGCACCCCGGCGCTGCTGTTCCAGGCCCCGTTTCGCATGGTGACGCCGGCCCTGTACGGCCTGCTGGGAATCGGCTTTCTGGGACTGGCGGAACGTGCCCGCCGCGCCTCCCGAACGGTCGTACCGCCCGCCTCATGAAAAAGCGGTCCACCAGATTGGTGGACCGCTTTTTTCGGGTTTGCTCACGGAACGGCTTACTCAACCGTGACGGTTAGTCCTTCACGTGGGGACGGGACCAGGATGCGGCCTGCGTGGGCCGCTTTCAGGGCGGCGACGGTGCGCTCCGGTTCGAACGTAAGGGCGAGGATCGTTCCGCCGTGGCCCGCACCCGCAAGCTTGGCGGCAATCGCCCCGTTCTGCAGAGCCACCTCGATCAGGCGGTCGTTCACCTCGCCGGAGGCTCCGAAGTCGCGCTGGATCTGCTGATTCTCGTTCATCGCGGCGGCGAGAGCGTCCCAGTCGCCCGACAGCAGCGAAGCCTTGCCCCAGCGAGCCAGGTGCGGGATTCGCTCGTACCCGGCGCGCACCTCCGGGTCCCCCTCCAGCCAGCGCTCACGCACGGACTTGTGGACACTTCCGCTGTGGTGCTGGACGCCGGTATGCGCCAGAACGATGGGAAGCGGCAGGGGTGCCTGGTCGCCGAGCGATTCGACCGTTGCGAACGGCTGCTCCTCGGGCGCGATGTGGGACCCCTTGTCCCGGAAGTCCAGATAGTTCAGGCCGCCAAAGACCGCCATATACTGATCCTGAAAGCCGCAGACCACCCCCATCACCTCGTACTCAATCTGGCGGATCGCCTCGGCGGTCTGGTGCCTGCCCAGTGATAGTCCGATCTGCTTTGCCACGGCCCCGAAGACCGCTCCGACCAGAGCGGTGGAACCAGCCAGGCCAGCCTGCATCGGGATCTCCGTGCCAGTGACAAGCCGGAAGGAGTGGGTACCAGGCCGGACCTTCATCCCGGTCAATACCGCTTTTGCCAGGTCCAGGCGGTCGCCGCGCGGCGCAAGGTCCTCAGTGGTCTGGATCACCTGACGGTCGCCGTTATCCGCCTCGACGATGAGAGAATCGGCCTCGTGGATCTCGCAGCGGGCACGCTCCAGCGTGGAACAGGAGATAACGGACCCGCCGTACATGTCGGTCGGGTTACCCAGGATGCCGCAGCGTCCGGGTGCGGTAGCAACGATCACGAGAAAGGGCCTCCAGAAAGCAAGGATGTGGGAGTAGGTTCGACAGGGAGGCCTTCCCCCCCTCCCCTTGGTCGCCCGGCACTCAGGATACAGAGAGACAGAAACGGCGGGCCCTCAGTGAGGGTCCGCCGTTCCAGATTACTTAATGAGTCCAGAAGATAGGGTCGGGACTACTGCCAACCCTTGAGATCTACCCAGGCACGGCTCTGATAGTCCAGGAAGATCCCGCCCATCAGCAACAGCCAGATGAATCCGATGGCGGCCCACAGCCAGGTCAGCCGGGTGCTGCCGCGGACATTCATGAAGAACAGCACGACAAACGCCGCCTTGGTGACCGCGATGATCAGTGCGATGACCAGGTTAGGCCAGTTCAGGCCCAAAATTTTGTTGACGTCGAAACCGTAGGCCGCCACTGTGGCGACCAGCAACCCCATCAGCACAAAGTAGATCTTGTAGTAGAGGCTTGCGGGCGGGTGATGGACTTGCCCCGCCCCGTGTTCGGGGGAAAGCCCTTCACCGTGTCCGCTCGTGATTAAAGTTGCCATGGTTTTCCAGAGTCGCCGGGTCGTTTACGAGATCAGGTACATCAGCGGGAACAGGAAGATCCACACGATGTCCACGAAGTGCCAGTACAGGCCGACCATTTCTGTCGGCATGAAATCCTCGACAGACGGGTGTCTTCGCGCCGCCAGCCAGGCAATCGTCCCCATCAGAACGATACCGATGATGATATGGATGGCGTGAAGCCCGGTCATCGCGAAATAGATACTGAAGAACAGCTGCGCCCGGTTGCCCAGCACTTCCTGCTTGCCCTCGGCGGGAAGATCCGACAGAGTCGCCGACCCAGGAAGGCTACTGCGGTAGCCGTTCACCGAGGCGTAGTCGGTCAGGTTACCCTCTACCGGCGGCGCGGTGTTGGTCGTACCCGCTCCTCGCTTTTCAAGGATCTTCTCGAAATCCGCGTACTCGGGATGGTCCTTGATATACGCTGGGTGGTGCGAGGCATATTCCGCGTTGGCGACCATGTAATCGAAACTGGGGCCGGGGAAAAGCCGCTCCCGGAACTTTTCGCCGTATTCCACTCCCTTGATGCCAAGGAAGACGAAAGAGAGCAGAATCGTCGCCAGCAGCCAGCCGATCAGCGACTTGCGTCGCCCGACTTGCGCGGCATGGACTCCCAGCGCCATGAACAGGCTGCTGGTCAGCAGGACGAACGTATTCAGGGTCCCCAGCGGGATGCTCAGGAACTTGTGGGCATCCAGGTAAGCCGAGAAATACAGCGTCCGGTACACCGAGTAGGCCAGGAACAGTGCTCCGAAGAACATGATCTCGGTGACCAGGAACGCCCACATACCAACAACATAGGATTCGTTCTGCTGATCCAGATCTTCAAACTGGTGCGAAAGGTGCTGAACCGCTCCCAGACCGTCGCCGTTTCCGTTTTTGGCCTGGGGGCGATTTAGCTGCGCCTTTTCGATGGCGCGAAGACTCATGCGGGCGCTCCTGCTTCCGCCTTGGACTGGGTCTTCACCTGGCTTTCGGACGGGGTGCCGGGCATGTCGTGCCGGTCATCCTCCGCGAGCAGCGCATCGTGCGGGGAGTACTCATAGGCTTCCCAGGTCACGATAGGCACCTCCTCGAAGTTCTCCGTTGGCGGAGGCGAGGGAACCATCCACTCCAGCCCGACCGCACCCCAGGGGTTCGCGGTCGCGATCTTCCCATATTTGAGCGACCAGAGCAGGTACGCTGCCGGGATGAATAGGCCGACTGCCAGAACGGAAGCACCCGCAGAGGACAGCACCTGCCAGATCTGGTACTCCGGTGCGTAGAAGTGGTACCGACGCGGCATCCCAAGGTAGCCAACGATGAACTGCGGGAAGAACGTCAGGTTGAACCCGATGAACAGGATGATCGCAGACAGCTTGGCGGGCGCTTCAGGATACATGCGCCCGGTCATCTTCGGCCACCAGAAGTGGACTCCGCCCAGATAGCCGGAGAGAGCGCCTCCAACCATGATGTAGTGGAAGTGGGCGATTACGAAGTAGGTCGCGGTCAGGTGGACATCCATCGCGAGCGATGACAGGAACAGACCGGTCAGACCGCCGACCGTGAACAGTCCGATGAAGCTCAGGGCGTAGATGAAGTGGGCCGTGAACTCGATGGATCCCTTGTACATGGTCGTGATCCAGTTAAAGACCTTGACCGCCGAGGGGACCGCCACCAGGAAGCTGATGACTGAGAACACCATGGATGAGTACATGCTCTGCGTGGTCACGAACATGTGGTGACCCCACACGATGAACCCGAACACCGCGATCGCGATGCTCGATAGCGCGACAAAGCTATAACCGAAGATGCGCTTCTTGCTGTTCGCCGAGATCAGTTCGCTCACGATCCCCAGCGACGGCAAAATCATAATGTAGACGGCGGGGTGCGAGTAGAACCAGAACATATGCTGGAACAGGACCGGGTCGCCGCCGAGTTCAGGGCTGAAGATACCCAGGTGCAGCATCCGCTCGACCAGTACCAGCAGAAGTGTGATCGCGACAACCGGCGTCCCCAGGATGATGATGACACTGGTGGCATACATCGCCCAGATGAACAGCGGCAGGCGGAACCAGGTCATGCCCGGCGCGCGCATCTTATGGATCGTCACGATGAAGTTCAGACCCGTAAAGATCGAGGAAAAGCCCGCGAGGAAGATTCCCACAATCGCCAGCGACACGTTGCCATTCGCATAGATGCTGGAGTACGGCGTGTAGAAGGTCCATCCGGTGTCCACACCGCCCAGAAACAGCGAGGCAAGGATCATCAAGCCGCCCGCCATGTAGATATACCAGGAGGCGAGGTTCAGGCGCGGGAACGCCAGGTCTCGCGCGCCGATCATCAGCGGCACCAGGAAGTTGCCCAGTGTGGCCGGGATCGAGGGCACGAGGAACAGGAAGACCATCAAGATCCCGTGAGCGGAGAACATCTTGTTGTAGGTCTCGCTCGACAGGATCTGGCCATTCGGGCTGGTCAGTTCGACGCGAACCGCGCCCGCGGCAGCGGCCCCGAAGAAGAACATCAAGGAGATCGAGATCATGTACAGGATCGCGATCCGCTTGTGATCCACAGTAAGGAGCCAAGACTTAACCGTCTGCCCGGAGGTCAGATAGTTCTCACGAACCGGGGCTGCCAGGGGCAGTCCATCAGTCGCCGCGCCGCCTCCGGGCGGCGTGCTGGTTGTGGGAGTTCTCTTGAGTGCGATGCTCATGATTTCTTTCTACCGTTCCCCTCCGTACATGTAACGCCACTGCTGGTTGTTGGTGTTCGCAGCGGGAGCCTGCGGGTCCAGATTGCCGCCATCTTCCGACGTTGGGCCAGGCTGAACCGTCTGGTTGGTTATCAGCGAGCCGGACCCGGTGCCCGTCATTCCCCCGATGGTGCCACTGCTCGCCGAACCGGTAGTGTTCGTTTGCAGGCTGCCACCGTTCGCGGGATCGTAGACGTTGCCCAGGTTCTTGCTGCCAGGCCCACCGAGCGACTTGATGTAAGCATTCACGGTGATGACCTCTTCTTCAGTCATCACGTTCTTGTAGCTCGGCATTCCCTGAGGCCAGCCAGCCAGCGGATATTCATTCGGATAGAACGTGACGTTGCGCAGATAGCCGTCGTCCGCGCGCAGTTTGCGACCGTCCTGCATCGTGCGTATCTTGCCATAGATGCCTACCAGCGACGGCCCGCGCCCTCGCTGTACAGCTTCCTGACTGTGACAGGAGTTGCACTGGTATTTATTGTAAAGGTTATACCCCACCTGGGTCAAAGATGGCGCCCCGTTCGGTGAGGTGTAGCCACCGGTGGCGACGGGGCGCGCCCCGCCGGAGACCTGCCACTTCTGGTAGGCGGACTTGCTCATGACGTAGACCCAGCCCCCCATTTCGGAGTGCTGCGTCCCGCAGTACATATTACAGTACAGGTGGAACTTGCCCTCTTTGGTGGGTGTGAACCACATGGATGTATACCGCCCCGGCTCGACGTGTCGCTGAATCCGAAACTCCGGCACGTAGAAAGCGTGGATGACGTCCTGCGAGATCATGACCAGCTTTACTGGCTCACCGACCGGGATGTGCAGTTCGTTGTTTTCCCGGACCCCGTTTGCGTGCTGAAGGTGCCACATCCACTGCTTGCCGATGACGTAGACCTCTTTGGCATCCTTGGGTGGTGCAAAGACCCCTGCGAACAGCTTGGCGGCCCAGACAAACATCGCAAGTCCCAGCACAAGCGGACCGACGCTCCAGGTCAGTTCCAGCAACGTGTTGTGCGTAAGTGGGCGCGTCCGATCCACTTTATTGCCGCGCCGATAGCGCACGGCGAAGAAGATCAGGAGTCCCGCCACCAGTATGGAGAAGAAGAACGTAAGCCCAAGCAGTGCGAAGAACAGCTTGTCAACATCTTCGGCATAAGTTGAGGCAGCGGGCGCTCGGAATGACAGATGGTCCATAGTCGGTTGACGCGCTCTCTTTTGTTTCTAAGCCTTTGTGCTTGTCACGGGAGGTACACCAGGCTTCGTGGAGGCACCCATCCCTTTGGAATCCCGATGATCTTTGCGGAAGGCCATCAGCATGAACGACCCCAGCAGAAAGACGGTCGTGAACCCGGCGACCTGAATAATACGGAAGATCGCCGGCCCATAGGTGCCCTTAGCCGGATCATAGTGGTAGCAGTACAGAACGAACTTGTCCACCGCTGTACCTACTTTGCCCTGCCCCGCATCGGTCAGACCGAGTCGCATATTCAGCGGCGAATACTCGACGCCGTAGAAATACTTGGAGACCTTGCCCCCATCCGTCAGCAGGATCAGGCCCGCCGGGTGCGCGTACTGATCTGTCTTCGCATCGTAAACATACTTGAAGCCGACCTCGCCCGCAAGCTTCTTGATGGATTCCTGCGTCCCGGTGAGAAAGTGCCAGCCCTCTCCCGCGCCCGGCTGCGACAGTTGGTTCAGGTATTCCTTCTTCTTCATGGTTGCGAGATCCGACCCCTCTTTGGGGTTGATGCTGACCGTGAGGATCTCGAAGTCGCGGCCCACCTTGAACTTCAGCCGCTCGTCCTGCAACGTTTTTACGATGCCGTCCAGTTCCGCTGTGCAGACTCCTGGGCACTTGTAAAACGGCAGCACCAAAACTACCGGCTTGCCACCGAAGTAGTTGCTGAGCGGGACCGTTTTGCCGTTCTCGTCGCGGAACAGGTTGTTCAGCGAGATCTGGGTGTTTAGCTTCTGATCCAGGCTGACATCATTGGCCGCATTGATCGGCGCATTCCGCTGCGGATTTGCCGGGGCGGGTGCGCCGGGCAGCTGCGACTGCCCCGGCACCTGTGCCAAGGAAGCCTGAGGCACAGCGGCGAGGCCCAATCCCCACAGGATTGCCGGGACCAAAGCGGTTTTTGCGTTCATCATCCGATGCTCTTTTCCAATGGAAACAGCGGCAGGAAGCCGTGACTACCGCGGCGAGTTTTGCGCTTCCGTCCCTCCGGCAGGCGGGGCGGCATTACTGCTGTTCTCGGTCTTCGCGGAGTCCGGTGTTTCCAGTTCCGTCTGGGGAGCGCCCGGCTTTGTACCGCCTGCGCGTCCCGGGTAGGCATTCCCCTCCTTGTACGCGGAGGAGCTGTTCGTATAGTTTGTCATGTCGCCCGCTGTCTCATCCGAGGAGCGGACCGGTCTGGTGGTGTAAATACCGCTGCCAGGGTAGGCGCTGGTGTCTAGCCGGGGGACCTGTGCCCCTTTAATGCCAGAGATACCGCGCGCTGCAAGCAGGTTCATCGCGCGTTCCACCGGAAGATTCACCGTGTTATTTTCGCCCTTGGTGCTTGTGTTAAGCTGCTTGTCCTCGGCGGCGCGATACTCTATCATATCGCGCTTGGGTCGGGTCTGTAACTGTGGATTCGCCGGCAAGGTTCGCGTATGTTCTAATGGGGAAACTCGTTCTACTTCTGAGTAAGTCGGCACAAAAGCCGTGTATACCAGGAAGCTTGCCGCGGTTGCGACCCCGATAAAAACAAACAATCCGATCAGCCACTTCCCCAGCGAGTTAAGCGCGACATCGCGGGTCTCGTAGCCCATCTTCTCGAGAAGGTTCGTGTCCGGCCCCGGGACGCCGTGCCCTCCCCCG
>JACMJB010000426.1 GCA_014380815.1 Armatimonadota bacterium | reverse complement strand
GTTCCAATCTATCGTACCGATCCGGCGATCTTTTTCGACACGGCGCTCTTCCCACCCAAAGGTGGCGGCAATGCGTTCAAGCGGATTCAAGCCTCAATCCGGGAAGATCAGACCGAGCCGAACGCGTGGGGCGGCTGGCATGATGCGGGCGACTACGACCGCTCGATCCTGCCGCAGAACCACATGCGCGCTGTTCACGCGATGCTGGACACTTACGGGTCGAACCCGGCTTACTTCGAGAAGCTTAACCTGAACCTTCCCGAATCCAAGAACAATATCCCCGACCTTATTGACGAGGCGCTGTGGTGTACCGACCTGTTCCTGCGAACTCAGCAAGCTGACGGCGGTGTGCCAAGTGCGGTCGAATCCATCGAACACCCCTCCGAGCCGAGCTATTTACTCAAGCAGCCAACGGCGGTGACGCCCCCGACACCCGACACCTGCTATGTCTACGCCGCCGCTGCCGCGCAGATGTCGGTATCACTGCAAAAATACGACCCCAAACGCGCCCGGACCTACCGCGGCAGTGCGCTAAAGGCAATGGAATGGGCCGCCAAAAATCCACAGGTGCCTAACATCTACCACTCCGACGCGGAAGTCAAGCAGAACTTGAGCCTCGCGCACCTGTGGCTCTACCGTTTGACCGGCGACCAAAAATGGCATGACGCGTTCAAGGGGTCGCTCAAAGAAGACTATCCGGGCGGTATCGCCCGTGTCAACTCCTTGCCCTCAAACGGTCCGTGGAGTCTGGGGGAATATGCCCTGCTGCCGAAAGATCTGGCGGACGAGGGATTGCAAAGCCAGTGCCGCCTTGTGGTGCTCGCTACCGCCGATGCCAAGGTCGCCAACACCGAGAAATGGACCTTCGGGCTGGCTCCCCAGCGTTACAACTGGGATGAGCGGCTGGGAATGACCTGGGATCTCAGCACCGCCCACCGGCTGACCGGCGACCCAAAATACCTATTAGCCATGGAACGTATCGCACAGTTCGGGCTTGGTCTGAACCCCAGTAACACCAGTTACACCACGGGGATCGGATCGCGGCAGGTCGTACCATTCCATCTTGACGCTCGCTATCTGGGCGTGCGCTACCCTGAAGGCATCACGACGATCGGGCCATCGCCGCGCAATGTTTGGCGTGGCAGTGTCACGGAAAAACGGCTGAATACTGCGGGTCTGTTCCCGGCATGGGAGAACTGGCCCTGGGCGGAAAGCAATTTTAACGTCCGCGAACCGGTCCTCACCGAACATGTCGTCGGGGGTAACATGGCGAATGTCTTGATGACCCGCGCGTATCTGGCCCAGTCCCTGAGTGGCACACCACCGCAGCCTCCTTCGGCCAAGAGTGTCCAGAAAGTTCAAAAATGAGGATTCCCTTCCTTTCTCGAGCGCTGCCGGTCTCCGCGGCGCTGGCTCTGTCGGCGGCTTGCCTGCCGAATCTCACTACCTCCGCGCAAACGACTGGTGATCTCAGAACGCCTGCCGCCGCCCCTACCCCTGCCCACGGGGGGCTGCTCCTGCAGCAGGATTTCAATGCACCAGGTGCCTGGTCTGATCTGTCCGCGACCGGAGCCGGGGGAACTGCCGCGCTGAAGCCCGTCGGAACCGTGGATGTCGCCGACACCACCACACCGTCGGGTGCGGCACTGCTGCGTGTCAGCAACGCGTCGGATGGTGGGGAGTGGGATGCGGCACTCACCAGCGGCCTTCTGCCGCTGCGAAACCGGGAAACAAACCTGGGCAAGCTGACGCTGAGCTTCGATCACTCGGTCTCATCCGTGCGCCCGGTCACGGTCCAGATCGAGTCCTTCGATGCGAAAAAGAAGCGCACGGGAGGCCGCGAGGGCGTGGTCTATCCCGCCGCGCCGGACTTCTACCTGCGCTCGGCCCTTGAGCTTTCGACCCTGAAGGCGTTTGGCGGCGGGGCGTTCAAGCCCACCGATCCGTTCGTGAAGATCACCTTTAAGATGCGCAGCCTGCCCACCAGGATGACAGAGGCCACTGGCTCGGAACTGCGCATTGACAACGTGGCGTTTGCCAGCCCTGCGTTCTATGTCAGCCCGAAAGGCGACGACAAAAACGATGGACGGACCGAGAAGACCGCTTTCGCTGATCCACAGAAGGCGATAGACGCCGCGCAGCCCGGCGACATCATCCTGCTCATGGACGGCACCTACAAGCCCCACGACCCGCAGGAAGGCGTTGCGTTTTTCAAGCGTGCCGGAACACCGGCGGCGTGGATCTCGCTGAAAAACTACCCCGGTCAGAAGCCTGTTATCTCCAATGTCGGGGCGTGGGCGGGTATCCGGGTCGGAAGTCGCGGGACGAAAGAGGTCCCGTCCCCGCTGACTGCGCTGGCCTATCTGGAATTTCGCGGTCTGCACATCCGGGGCAATGCCGACACCGTCAAGCAGACCAACCCCGAGCGAGTGGACCAGTCCGACCCCTTGACCAACGGCAACGGCATCGCGGTCGAGAAGCGTTTCGAGGCCAATGTTCCCCACCATATCCGGATTGCGGACAATCTGATCGAATACTGCAGCGGCGCGGGTTTCGCTGGAAACGGCAGCGACCGGACCATCATCGAAAACAACGTCGTCCGGAACAACTGCTGGTGGATGATCTATGCCGGTTCGGGCATCTCGTTCCTCGATTCCGCGAACTTCGATGCCGCCGATAACGTGTACAAGATGCTGGTTCGCAACAACACCGTCAGTGGTAACCGATGCTTCGTTCAGTGGCGTCAGGTCAAAAAAATCTCCGACGGCAACGGCATCATCGTTGATACCAACTATGTGCCCGCCAAGAATCAGATCTATCTGGTCCGAACCCTGGTGCAAAACAACCTCTCCTTCAATAACGGCGGTTCAGGGATTCACGCCTACAAGAGCCACCGCGTGGACATCATCAATAACACCGCCTACCACAACGGAGCCTCGCC
>JACMJB010000425.1 GCA_014380815.1 Armatimonadota bacterium | reverse complement strand
TTGATGGCTCGCATTTCGGCGGAGTATGCTTCCTCCGTGCTGTATTCCGCAGGATCCTGGGCCAAGAAGGGCCTCTTTCTGCTTCCGTCTATGCGGTGATCCGGTCTCTGAGCCGGCCCCGCCAAGACGACCGCCTTACAGCCAGTGGGGGGTGCCGGTGATCAGGCCCTGGTACCCCGTCAGTCGCTCACCCACCACCAGTCCGCTGGGGCCGACCTTGTACTCCCGGATATCCTGGCTATGACCGCTGCCCCGCATCTTCACGATCATCAGGATCCTTCGAATCTGCCCGTCAATCTCGATGTAACGCTGCAGAATGATGTCATCACTCAAAAAAGAAACCGCGTGCGGGCTGAAGCGCAGGTCCGTGAAGGAGGTCATCACCTCCACTGTGGTCAGGACGGTCACCCCGGCCCCCGTCAGCGCCATAATCATCCGGTAGAGCGATTCCCGGAAATCCTCCCGGAACGCCGGGGCGAGTGCCAGCTCGAAGCCGTTCATGGAGTCAATCACCACCCGCCGCGCACCCAGCGTCTCCACGGCATCCAGCACCTCCCGCAGGGCCTCGTCCACGGAAAGGTCCAGGGGGCGCAGGTACAGGACGCGGAGCGCCCCTTCTCGAATCATCGTCTGCAGACCAAGCCCCAGACCGTCCGCCCGGCCCACGTAATCCTGGGGGCGCTCTTCGAAGATCGTGATCACCCCCGGCTCGCCCTGACGCGCCCCTTCGGCGAGGAATTGGGTCGCAAGGGCGGACTTGCCCGACCCGGAGGGGCCAGCGATCAGAACGGAATCCCCCGCGGGGATGCCCCCACCCAGCATCTCATCCAGCCCGGCGACCCCGGTGGACAGGCGTCGGTCATTGGGCGGGCCAGGCTCCCTGCCGACAAGGCCGAAGGTGCGGGGGAAGACCTGAACGCCTTTTTCGGTGATGCGGAACGTGTGCAGGCCGGGCATGGAGGCCTGCCCTCGCAGCTTCATTACCTGGAGCTTGCGAACCACCGAGTTGCGCTCGACGCTCTGGTAAAGCCAGAAGAGGCCGTCCGCCACGGTGAAGACCGGGTTGTCCCGGATCTCCCCCTCGGAATACTCCCCGATCAGAAAGGTGGTGGCCTGCCAGCTTGTCAGGTACAGGGCGAGCCGCTGTACGAAGGCCTGCAACTCCAGCTCGCTGGCGGGGACCGACTGCGCCTTTCGGATGAGAGTGCGGAACGAGTCCACCAGAACGAGACCGGGTGAGGTGGCCTCGACCTCGGACTGGATGCGCTCCAGAACTGCCCCCAGATCGTTCTCCAGCACGGTATCGCTCAGGTTGATGAAGCGGACCGCATCCTCCACTTTGTCAATGTCGAAGAAGTCGAACTGCTGCTGATAGCGAAGCATCTTCAGGGTGGGTTCGCCGAGCACGGTGAAATAAAGCGCCGGGCGCTCCGGGGTGGCGTTGGCGAACATCATCTGGTGCGCCAGGGTCGTCTTTCCCGTGCCCGGCGTACCCGCGATGATATTGAAAGAATACTCCGGTAAACCGCCCCCGAGCACCGCGTCCAGATCTGGCACCCCGGTAGACAAGGTGTCCAGGGCCAATTTTTGTCGCTCGTTCATGTTGCTTCCTGCTCCCGACCGGGCATCTCCCCCGGATGACTCGCGTTCCCTGCTTCGTCGTTCGACGGAAGGGTAGACCATATCGTGCGGAGGATGCGCAGTGTGAGATCTCCGCCGATAAAGGCGACCAATAGCCCCACAAAGTGCGAGATGAGATCTATTGCCCCTTCAGCAGCCTCCTCCGGCCCGGTCTCGTTCCCTGGCTCCTGTCGGTCACCGAGACCGGCTTCGCTCAGCCCCTCCAGGGTACCATCCGCTTCGACGCGGACGGCCCCGAGGTAAGGGAACCGGGATTTCGCGAGATTCAGAGCGCGCACCAGGATGGTTCGGAAACCATCCCGTCCCACGCGCTGTGACAGGTAGGCACGGAGCTTCTCGAAAACCCGTTCGGCAGCCATCATCATGGACCGCGGGTCCTGGGCTTCCGCGCCCTCGCAGGCCAGCATCTCCCGGACCAGCCCTGGTAGGTCCGTGGGAGTCATACCCATCCCCGCATTCCTTAGCACGGGACGGCACGTTCCATCCCCAAAAGAGGATAACTATGGTAAAAGCAACATCGGCCCGGTCCGATAAAGGCGTCGGACTGCAGAATACCCCGAGCGACCATGAAGTCCCCGCATCTTTCTCTTACCTCTGATCTCTGGTAAGACGACTGGACCGACAATGACCGTAGGAGGGGTTCGATTCATGGCATTGAATCTGCGGTCGGAGGAAAAGGAACGGGGGAAAGCGCCACGAACCCTACCCGGATGCCCTGGCCCCGAATGCATTTGCGCGCTAAATACAAAAGAGGCGGCCCCGGTCCTCGAAGTTCCGGAGAAGGTCGGAGGCAGTGCGGCTGCCAGAAGAATTAACGCAGATTGACTGTACCACCAATCGCAAATCGTGCCGTTTATACTCCCTGTTAACCAATTAAATTGTGAGATTTGGTTGATAAGCGGGGTAATCGGAAATAACCTGCCTGAGGCGCGGGTTCCTGACGGACGACGCTCCGGCTGATTCTCGCGACAGGGGACAGCCTGCAAAGGCAGTCTCCTATGAATATTTTCCGTGCCAAGCACGATAACGTGCCTGAAAGCCCGGTACGTACCCTGTACGGGCGCAAAGGCAGCGTTCTGTTACTGCCTCTGGACATCTGCATCCTCCAGATAGTGAACGAGCGCGAGGAGTTTCGCCCGTCGCCGGAGGATGCCCGGCTGATTGCTGCCCCGATCATGGATGAACTCCACGGCCGCATCGGCCTTATCGCTCAGTATACCTGGCCGCCACGCAACGGGGACCCGGTCAACCCGGTGGTCACGGTGCAATTGGCCCCCAGCGCCAGTGTCAAGGGGGTCGAGGACCTCCGGGTGATCGCCTGCCAGGCCGAGGCCGGTGATGCCATTTTGTGTGTCGAGAGCAGCGTCGAGGGAGTCATTCTGCGGTCCGCCGAGCGGTGTACCTACCCGGACCTCACGCACGAGGTCCAGGCGTATCCCGTTGAATTCCGGGGACATGTCGCCCGCCGAACGCACGGCGCGGCGGTGCGTCTGGCAACCGGTGAACTGCTCGGCATGCTGATCGCAACGCAGAATCAGAATAATGGCACTTGCCGCGCGCTAGTCTACCCGACGTGATGAGCGGGAGACTCTGGCACTCGTTCGAGCGGACCTTGCGCTGAGGGAGAGTCGGCCCCGAACAAAGGACAGACGGGAGACCCTGTCAGGCGCTCACACCTTTGCAGGCTCGAGTACCGGCGCCTCAACGCCGCCGTTCTGAAACAGCAGCAGGCGATAGCTCTTGTAAACCTGAAAGTTCGCACCGCTGCGCTGACCGGAAAGATACTTCGCTTCCGCGCGCTCCAGGGGCCGCCGGAACGCCCCTCTCAGGGCGCGAGACAGCAGCGGATAGCTGGTCGCTGCCCAGTGAAATACCCGGTCCCTGGCGGGCGCGATTAGCTGCGTCACCAGGTCGGCGGTCAGATCCAGATTTGGGGCGGTTTCGCGGGTGATGTCCACGTCCGCGATGGGCTGGAGGAGGGGGTACTGGGCGACCTGCCGCCGGAACTCCGCGAGGGGGTGCCCGCCACCGAAGGGTCCGCGATCCGGGGTGTCTTTGCGGAAGAAGTCGCAGATCAGCAGGTGGCCCCCCTCCCGCAAATGCGCGTCTGAAACCGAGAGCGTATGGGGGAGATCAATGTACTGGAAACTCTCGCTAAACAGGATTAGATCGTAGCGTCGCTCCGTCTGCAGCTCCTCGTAGCGGCACTCGAAGATACAGGGTCCTTGCCCGAGAAGGGTACGGGCGCGCTCGGTCAGGTACGGACTTGGGGAAACGCAGTCCACCTCGTAGCCCTCGCCCAGAAGACGCTGGGCAAGCGCGCCTGTCCCCATACCCACGTCCAGGATCGTCCGTACCCCGGCGGGGATATAGGAGACGAGTAGATCGGTATAGTTCTCCTGGGCGCGACGCAGGTTTCCCGGCTCGACCGGCAGGCCCGCGGGCCAGTAACCGTAATGCAGGTGGTCGGTCCCAAACAGGTACCGTGCGGCGATCTGCGCGAGGTCAAGCCCTAGTTCGCGGGTGGAGGCCGTCTGGCGGCGCTTGCGGTTGATCTTCATGGTGCTCTCGGACTGCTTCCCACGACGGACGACGGCGGGGGCGGCATCTCCCCCAATGGGTCAGGTGCGAGGACCACGGCGAAGACGAATAAAGCGCCTGCAGGGTGAGGCAAAAGTCACTTTGCAGCGACACTGACTCAGGGCGGGGGAGGTCGTGACCTTCCCCCGGAACCACCGGCGGCGCAGGATAAGAATGGCTGGGCTGAACGCGATCCCCGTGGGGGAATAGCAGTCAAGTTAGACGGTGATAATGCGGCTTACCCAATAAATACGAGATAATCTCCTGTTTTATTACAAAAAAGTAAATATATTAATTACCATAATTATCCGCCTGCCGCATCCGCGCTCGGTTCGCGGTCTGGAGTGTGTACAGATCTTGATATACCGCGAACTTCGCCTCGTGGTACCGCCGCACCGCCGGATTCGGCGGGGTGGTCTCGCCCGCGCGGCTCATCGCCCGCATTGCCGCGGTCACCGAAGGGTGCGCCCCTCCTGCCACCGCCCCCAGGATCGCCGCTCCCAGCAGGACGGACTCCGACTCGCCGCCCAGCACGACCGCAAGGCCCGTG
This sequence comes from Armatimonadota bacterium, assembly GCA_014380815.1. Lineage (GTDB taxonomy): Bacteria > Armatimonadota > Armatimonadia > Armatimonadales > Armatimonadaceae > JACMJB01. The sequence goes on along the minus strand of JACMJB010000425.1, from coordinate 3,822 downwards.
GCATCGGCGTGCTGGCGCAGCCAGAGCGGGTTTTTGGTCCCGCCACCGGCTGCGAGAATGGTGTCAATCCGAAAGCCCTGTGCGTTCATCGCCTCGACGATGGCGCGGGTACCATAGGCCACCGCCTGCACCGTGGCCAGATACAGCAGCGCCAGGCTGTCGGGCGAGGTATGCAGCGGAAGGCCGTCCACGACGCCGCGCGCGTGGGGGTCGGCGTGGGGCGAGCGATTTCCCAGGTGATAATCCAGAACGTGAAGATCACGGGTCAGTAGAGCGGTATCCGCGAGGTCCTGTGCCTCCGCCTTTTGCGCGACCCGCCGGTTCAGCGTCTGGTACACCGTCTCGCCCGCCGCTTCCGCCTCCGCCCTGATCACCGGGTAAGCGGGGTGGGTCTCGATCGCCCCGTCAATCAGCGACCCCGCCGCGGACTGCCCGCCCTCGGTCAGCCACAACCCCGGCACCATCGCGCCGTAGTACGGCCCCCAGACACCTGGCACGAAGATCGGACGGCGCGAGGCCGCCATGTGACAGCTACTGGTTCCGCCGATCAGCGCGACCACGGTCTCCAGACGTTCCCCGCCGGTCGCCGCATCCGCTGCCCCGCCGAGGGCAGCCCCCAGAAGCCCGATCCCGCCCGCGTGGGCATCAATCGCCCCGACCCCGGCCTGGCAACTGGTTGAAAGGCCCAGATGCCGGGCCGCGGCGGGTGTCAATGACCCGATCCGCTCGCCCGGCGGCCGGATCGTCGCTTCGCCGACCCGCCCATCGAAGATGTCCCCGATTCCCTCGGCCTCGTAAAACGCCCGGTCCCAGCGGTCTTCGTGTCCGATGTAAAGCCATTTGCAGACGTTCGTACACAGCGACCGGACATCGCGGCCCGTGGCGGCATAGGTCAGGAAATCGGTCAGATCGAAGAATTTTCGGGTTCGCGCCCAGCTTTGAGGAAGGTGCGCCTTCAGCCACTTGAGCTTGGGCGGCTCCATCTCCGGACTGACCGTCCCGCCGACCTGTTTCAAAATATCGTAGCCCTGCCGGTTGATGGCGTCCGCCTCGGCGGTCGCGCGGTGGTCCATCCAGACGATCACGTTCTGCGCGTCGTTGCCGGTCGGCGAAACCGTGACGGGGGCGTCCTCCTCGCCCAGCGCGACCAGCGAGCAGGTGGCATCCCATCCGATCCCAACGACGGCGCCGGGATCAATGCCCGACTGAGCGACCGCGTCCCGGACGCAGGCCCCGACCGCCTCCCAGATGTCCCCGGAACTCTGCTCCACGAAATCGGGATGGGGACGCCACATCCGGATCGGCTGTGTCGCCATCCCGGTCCTTGTGCCGTCGCTCGCGGCGAAGACCCCCGCCCGCGCGCTGCCCGTGCCGACATCTACCCCGACCACATATTTTGCCTGTTCCAATTGTGCCTCCGCGCCCGGTTATCCCGGTTCGTTTGTGACGCCGTTTTGGGATTCGATCCCGCCGGATCGGTGCTAGGACGGCTCGGAAATCGGGGATGGCGAAGCCATCGGCGCGGCGGCGGGAGTAGCAGGTACCACGGGCAACGTTGCCGGCGCGGTGGGAGGGACAGGGAGGGTCAGTGCACTGGACCAGTAGGCACCCGTGAACTGTGCCTGAAGGGTCGCGGTGGGGGTGAGAGAAGGATCGTTTGCGCGGATTCCCGCCAGAGCGACCGTGCCGATAAAAACCGGCACGTCGTCGGGGGAAGCTGGGATGGACGTTCCTGCTCCGGTGGGAGAAACCCCGTTCTGCAGCGAGGCTCGCACAATCGCCTGTGTGGCCCGGCTATCCACCAGGGACAGAGCGCGCGCGGCCAGTGCCGCGCCGCGCAGCACGCGTTCCTGGGTCGCCGCCGTTGTCTCGGAAGCGGCTCTCGGCAGGGCGACCGCCATCTGATACGACCCACCCGTGCCGTCCAAAGCGAGGACACGAACCCCCGGTGGCAGGCTTCGCTCCACCCGCGCCTGCACGGTCACTGGATCGGAGGCGGAAACGGGAGCTGCGCCCCCCGCCCGCGCGGGTTTCGTGGCTGCCGGGGAAGAAGCGGCGGGAGTGGGGGCCGCCGCGGGCCGCGCCGACGGGGGGACTTCCATCAGCACGGGCGGACGCGGCGCGGAGAGGGTCGGCAGACTGCCCGCATTGGTTCCGCCCTCTGCAAGGTTGGCGTATTTACTTCGGCTAGTGGAGGTATACACGAACAACACCGCCGCGAAAATCATCACGGCGATCACGCCGCACATGGTGAAGATCAGGCGCGCGATGCTCTCTGAGCGGCCCGGCGGGAAAACGCGGTCGAACCATTCCACGGTCCGCTCAGCGGCGGCGCGTCCCCCCGTAGAAGAGGTCACGCCGCTGGGGGGCGTCGCGCCGAGCTTGCCGGTCATCTGCTGGCGGTAGGCTTCCAGGCTTTCCGCACGCGCCTTGTCCACCGTTCGCAGGCGTACCCGCTGGGCGGCGACCACCTGCTCCAGCTTTTCGCGGTCCGACTGTCGGGTGGGTGCGAGATCCACCGCCATGCTGTACCACTGCAGCGCATCTTCCAGCTTGCCCTGCGCCTCGTAAATATCACCGAGGACAGAGTGGGCGGTGGGAGACTCGGGAGCGCGGCGCAGAGCTTCTGTGCAGACCGCGACCGCTTCGTCCCACTGCCCGCGCATCCGAAGCAGGTTCGCGCGGGCCAGAAGCGGCCCGACCGCCAGTTCCGTCATCTCGCGCGTGATCTCCCCCGCCTCGCCAGTCCTTTCCGCGGGAGGGAGGCCACCTGAAATGGTTTCCTTTGTTGTTAGTCCCACCGTATCCGGTCCTGAAGCTGCCATCGTCGTCACAAACTTTCTGCCGCGACGCCGCTGCGGAAAAGGGCTGTCATCGTCCTGTGGAACCGAAGCCGCCCGCACCGCGCGCCGTTGCCGGAAGCGTGAGTACTTCATTCCACCGCGCACGTATTACCGGGCAAACCAGAAGCTGCGCAATCCGGTCGCCGCGTTCCACACGAAAGGTTTCCCGTTTATCGGTGTTAAGAATCAAGACACAGATCTCGCCGCGGTAGTCCGCATCTATCGTGCCCGGTGCATTCACCAGCGCGATCCCGTGCTTTGCCGCCAGTCCGGACCGAGGGCGCACCTGCGCCTCATAGCCCACCGGCACCGCAATCCGCAGTCCGGTCGGCACCGACGCCCGCTCGCCGGGTGCCAGCAGAAGCGGCTCCCCGGCGGCGACCGCCGCACACAGGTCCATGCCCGCCGCGCCCTCGGTCCGGTACTCTGGCAGCGGCAGATCCGCCGCCTCCGGCAGGCGTGTCACCTCCACCGTGATCGTCGGCCACTCGCGGTTACTCATCGTTGCCCATTGGGTCCGTCCAAGTCTGCGCTTATTATCCCGGATTCGCGCCGCGAGCGCAACCGGGGAGGTTCGAGGGGACAGGGGGACGTGATGGGCTACGGCAGCCCAGAACCGTTCACAAGCCCAGCCCCCGGACCCGCCGAATCGGCACCACGCACCCTGCCGGTGAGAAGAACGTGGCGCCCGCCGAACTGCTCCCGTCTATGTCAGGTGAAAGCCGTGGGGTTCCAGGCACGATTCCTGTCAAAACTTGCCGTTGCTATTTTTCCAGTCCTCGCGGGCGGGAATCCCCTCAATGACCGTGCTCTTCGGCAATGCCCCGCAGCCGCAGTCGCTCCTCCGGTCCGAGAGGGGGGAAAGGCAAGAAGGTCTCCGCGCTTCGCCGCGCTATGTAAGCACCAAGGCCGGACCCCCCATCGGGGGTCCGGCCTTGGTGATGTGGGTCGCTGGGGATCGGTCAGGCAGAGACCGCGC
>JACMJB010000424.1 GCA_014380815.1 Armatimonadota bacterium | reverse complement strand
GCAGGGCGTGCAGCATCCCCTCGGCGGGAACCTGTACATAGCGTATGGTTTTTCCCGTGGCGTCCGTCAGAATGCTCGCGGCTTCGGCAAAGGTGACATCCGCCGCCCCGTGAACGGCGACATGGGACTGGCCCGTCCAGTCGCGCTGGAGCAGTTTCCGGGCGGCGACAGTGGCAATATCCTGGGTCGCGACAAAAGGAACTGCCAGCTCCGGACGGTTCAGCCCGTACCAGGCGCCGTCACTTTTGAGGGTGGGAAGATACGTCAGAAAGTTTTCCATAAAATAACCGCAGCGCAGGGAGAGCACGTTCGCGCCGGTCGCGTTCAGGGCATCCTCCGTGGCGAAGAGATGGGACGCCGTTCCCGCATCGCGCCTGCCGCCCCCGCCACCGCTGATCAGTACGACATGCCCAATCCGGTTCGCCGTTACCGCCTCGGCTGCCGCGCTGTAGAGCGAGGAGTAGAAAGCGTGGACATCGGGGACAGTCAGGTTCGGCGGCGAAAGCCAGAACAGCGCCTCTGCGCCCTCTGTAGCCGTGCGGACAAACGCCGCGTCGGTCAGGTCTCCCTGTTTGACCGTGACCGCACCGCGAACGTCGTCGCTCAGCTTTGCGGGATCGCGAACGATCAGGGTCAGGTTCTGACCTTCTGCCAGCAGTTTCTCCACCAGCTTGCTGCCGATGTTGCCGGTGGGAGTGGTGATAACAATGCTCATCGTTTTTTCTTTCCTTGTCGCCTATTTGGTGTGCGCTCGCGTTATACTACATCTAGCCGCCTGGACTTTTCATGTTAATTAAGCCACACTTATTGTCGAATCGTCCAATGAAGGGGTAAGGATGTGCGATGGATGTATTGACCGAAGTTTTGAATACGGTGCGGATACGCAGTACGGTTCACTGTCCCACCGAGGCAACGGGAGCGTTTGGTCTGTCCATCGCCGAGAAGGATGGGGCCAAGTTTTGCCTTGTCCTGAAGGGTCACTGCTGGGTTGAGGTGGAGGGCCAAAAAGCGGTGCGCCTTGAAGAAGGTGATTTGGCCATTGTGACCCGGTCGATGGCGCACACTATTCGTACCTCTCTGAACAGCCCGATCCTGCGTCTGGAAGCCTTTCTGGCAAGCCATCCCAGGAGTCCCGACGGTATGGTGCGGTATGGAAGCGAAGGGGAGAAGACCGTTATCATCGGTGGCTGTTTCTACTTCGAGGACTTTCAGACAAGCCCGCTGCTCCGCGCTCTGCCGGTGATCTTCCATATCACGAGCGAGCAAGGCAGGGCGTTTGGCATGGAGGCGACCATTCAGGCAATACTGAGCGAGTCGCTGAGCGGTCGGCCAGGCGCGGAGACCGTTCTGACACGGCTCTCAGATATTCTCTTTATTCAGGCGCTTCGTGCGTACCTGACACATCTCCCGGAGTGCGGGGCCAACTGGTTTCGTGCCGCGCTTGACCCGCAGATCGGCGAGGCGCTGACCGCGATCCACCGGGACCCGTCCCAGGAGTGGCGGGTGAGCACCCTCGCCTCCTATGCCGCCATGTCCCGCTCCGCGTTCGCCGCCCGCTTCACCCAGCTTGTCGGGGAACCGCCGCTGCATTACGTGACCCGGTGGCGTCTGCACAAAGCCGCGCGTCACCTCTGCGAGAAGAACGACAGTGTCGCACAGGTAGCGGCGCTGAGCGGCTACCAGTCGGAGGCAGCGTTCAGCAAAGTTTTCAAGCAGTGGATGGGGCAGACACCGACCGCTTTCCGGCG
>JACMJB010000423.1 GCA_014380815.1 Armatimonadota bacterium | reverse complement strand
GGGTTGAAGTGCGCGGCGGAGATCGGACCCAGGGCGTAGATCATCGCAAGCACCGCGATCCCCGAGACCCAGGCCGCCGCCATCAGGCTCCCATCCCCGCCCGGAATGTGCCCTGTAGCGGAAAGCGCGACCGGGGAGATCACGATACCGAAGGTGCCGACGAACTCCGCCAGATAGTGTCGCCGGATCGAATCCCCCCGGGTAGCGGCGGCGGCGATCATGGTGCTACTATCTCGGAAAGCAGCGTTTCCACCCTCATCTGGATCTGATCGCGGATGGCCCGGACCGCTTCCAGCGACTGGCCCTTGGGATCGTCCAGGCCCCAGTCCTCCGAAAGATGTATCCGAGCGGGGCACGCCTCCGCGTCCACCCCGCAGCCCATGGTGATGACGCGGTCGGATCGGTCCGCCAGTTCCTGGGTCAACGGCTTGGGATGCTGCCCCGCCAGGGAGATACCAAGCTCTTCCATGACCGCGACCGCCAGGGGATTGATCGCGTCCCCGGCCACGGTTCCCGCCGACAATCCCCGCACGGCGACACCGCGCTTCTGGGCAAGGTGGTTCGTGAACGCCTCCGCCATCTGGGAGCGGCCTGCATTGTGGACACAAACAAAGAGAACGGTCTTGACCGCCTTGACCGCACGAGGGGCCTTGATGGTGTTCACGATGCGCCGCCGCCGCAGTCCGGCGCGCAGCACACCATTTCCACCGGCTTGGTGGCGCGGATAAAAGCGCCCATGACCCGCCCGTCCAGCGCGGCTTTTTGCTCGGAAGGCAGCGTGTGGACAGCCTCCGTATGCATCATCGTCGCTTCCAGATCCGCGAAGGTATAACGGCGCGTTGGGGTGGCGGATACCTCCGCGAAGCCCGCGCGCGCCAGCCGCGCCAGATAGTCCGTCACCTCGAGTGCCCCCGCGACGCAGCCGACATAGGCCTCCATGTCCGCGCGCACGGCACCGGGAAGCTCGCCTTCCACGACCACGTCGGACACCGCGAAGCGACCGCCTGGCTTCAGCACCCGGAACGCCTCCGCGAGCACCCGGTCTTTGTCGGCAGATAGGTTAATCACGCAGTTGGAGATGACGACGTCCACGACGCCATCGGGAAGCGGGATCTGCTCGATATGCCCCTTCAGAAACGCGACATTCTCCGCGCCTGCCGCCGCTTTGTTCTTTTCGGCGAGGCGAAGCATCTCGTCGGTCATGTCGAGACCGTAGGCAAACCCGGTCGGCCCCACGCGGGTCGCCGACAGCAGAACATCAATACCGCCGCCGCTTCCCAGGTCCAGAACCACCTCGCCGGGCAAAAGCGAGGCGAGCGCGGTCGGGTTTCCACAGCCGAGTGAGGCCAGCAGGGCGGCTTCGGGGATGAGCGATGCTTCGACCTCATTGTAAAGGCCACCGGTGATTACGTCGCCCCCGCAGCAGGAGTCGCCCCCGCCTGCGTTGCCACCGCAGCACGCGGCCCTGTTCCCCTGCAGAACCGTAAGGGCGGCCTCGCCGTACTTCTGCCGCACGATCTCGCGCACGTCCTCACGGGCAGTCAAAGTGGTCGAAGTGGTGTCACTCATGTTTTCTTTCCCTGCTGTCTAGCAGCAGTCCTCTCCGCCAACGACGGTTGCAGAGAGACCCTCAAAATAGCTGGTCATTTCCACCAGCGCCTCACGATTTACGCCGCAGACCATGGTCTTACCCCGCCGTTCGACGGTGATCAGGCCCGCGAGACGCAGCTCCTTGAGGTGCCGCGAAACGGTCGAGGTGATCTGATCCGCACCGGTCACGTTGCAGCAGACCTCGCCCACCGTCGGCCCCCGGACCGGTCGAACATCGCCGGTGGTCGCTTCAACCGCGACCGGGCAGCAGCAGGAGACCAGAAACTCGAAAATGCGAAGCCGGGTCGAGTCCCCAAGCGCTCTGAAGACAAGGGTTTTGTCCAGCGTCATCACCTCACCCTTTTATTTTGTTCATTTGCACAAACAACGAAACGAACACCGTCAGCTTATCGTGAAACAACGCAGCCGTCAAGTTCGCGCGGCTTTTCCGCGTGAGATCGCGCCGCCGGTTCTTTCGCGAAAGATTCAGGCAAGCCGCGAGAGCGCTTCGGCGGCAGCCGCTTCCCAGCTAAGTTGCTCCCCTGCCCGCCAGGCATCCGAGAAAGCGTTGGGAGGCAGGGAGGCGCGTAGGTCCGCGAGGCGGGCAGCATACTCCTGTTCCTCGGCGGGCGCGCGGGGCATGCCCATCACGCGGCGCATCGCCTCCGATGCCCCAAATAATCACGCCGCGTGGTAGCCGTGGATAGCAGGTCAACCGCTTCCACCGCTCCCCACACGCGGCATCGCGTCAAGATGCCGCCGCAGCGAGGAGAGCGCGACAGACAAACTGTTCCGAGCTGCCGCGATCTCTTGATCCGGCCAGAACAGTTCGCAGAGCAGTTCCCGCGGCTGCATTCGCGGCATCTTCAAGGCCAGATAGGCCAGCAGACCGCTGATTTTGCGTGTCAGGAAGCGGCTGGTGGTCGTCTCGCCAAGGGTGATCCGCAGCTCTCCGAACATCTCGATCCGGCAGGGCTTTGATGGCGCGTTCATTGCAGACATTGCAGACATTACCGATCATTATGCCGCCTTGGCTAAAATTCCGCTCCCCTTTTTCGTGTCCGTGCGGCGGAGCATCCGGCAAACGAAAACGGGCGGAATGGATTGCACCATTCCGCCCGTTTTCGGCATTGTCCCACCCTGCGGGGCTTCAGGTCAGGTGGCTGACGCGCAGGTCGAGGTAGGCCATTTCCGCCTCGGTGAGGTCTGTGTTGAGGGCGACGACATTGGCCTTGATCTCCTCCGCGGTCGCGGAACCCACCAGCGCATAGATGTCCAGCGGGTAATGCAGCACATAGGCCAGAGCGATCTGCGGCAGCGAAAGCCCATGACGATCGGCCACGGCCTTCGCACGGTCCAGCCGCTCGAAGTTGTCCTCGGCGGCATAGCAGTCCACCGCGAGCTTATCCAGACCGCCGGTAAACTCCGCAAGATTGTCCCGGGTGATGCGGCCCGACATAAAGCCGCCCGCCATGCTCGACCAGGTAAATAGTGGCAGTTTGTTGGTGACATACCACTGCCGCTCCGCTTCCTTGCCCGGTCCGGAGATCGAAACACATCCCTGCCACGGCTCCTGCTTCTGGTCCGCAAGCGAGAAGTTGGGCGATGATACCGCGAAGGGGATCTGACCGCTCTGCTTTGCGTACTCGTTGGCGGCGACAAGCCGATCCGTAGTCCAGTTCGATCCGCCAAAAGCCTTGATCTTTCCCTCGCGCGTGAACTGGTTCAGGGCATCCACGATGGGTTCAACCGGGTAATCCGGGTCGTCGCGGTGCAGGACATACAGGTCAATGTAGTCGGTCTTCATGCGGGCGAGCGTATCGTGAAGATCCGCCCCGATGTCGTAGGGCGTCACCCGCTTGCGGAAGTCGTTGTGGTGCGCGCCCTTCGCCAGCACGACCACCTTGTCACGGATTCCCCGGCTGGTGATCCAGCGGCCCAAAAAGACATCGGCGGGACCGTAAACATGGGCCGTGTCGATCGTATTGATGCCTGCTTCCAGAGCCGCATCCAGCAGCGCAAAGCCCTTTTCGTCTTTTTCAGTATCGCCGCGGGGCACCTGGATAATGCCCTGCACGATGCGCGAGATCGGCTTTTCGATCCCCGGCACCTCGCCGTATTTCATCTCTGCCATTGAAAAACTACTCCATCACTCCATGGGATATTTGAGGCCGAACTGGGCGCGCAGACCATCTAGCGTTCGCATGATTGAAAGGGTCTCGTCAAGCGAGATCACACTGGACTCGGTTTTGCCAGCCCGGAGGCACTCGGCGACGTGCTGGGCCTCGAACTGGAAGCCGCCACCCTCGTACGGAAATTCGAGTGTCTCCTCGTCTTTGCCCGCCCGTTTGACGGTCAGCTTACGCGGGCACCACCACGCCCCGTGGACCTTGATATTGCCATCCGTTCCCAGGAAAAGCGCCTCGTGCGGGGTGTTCAGGCGGATTGCGGTCGAAAGCACGGCAAGCCCGCCGCCGGGATACCCCAGCAGCATGGCCGCCTCTTCGTCCACGCCGGTCGAGCCAAGATTCGCCAGCGAGACCGACCGTTCCGGGGTACCGAACACCATGGAGGCCAGTGAGACGGTGTAGACCCCCACATCCATCAGGGCACCGCCCGCGAGCGTGGGGCTGAACAGACGCCCTTCGGGGTTGACCCCGGAGCGGAAACCAAAATCAGCCTGAAGCACTCGCAGATCGCCAATCGCCTTTTCCGCGATCAACTCCCGTACCTTCACCAGTGCGGGGAAGAACCGGCTCCACATCCCCTCCATCAGGAAAACGCCCGCTCTTCGCGCCTCGCTCACCACGATCCCCGCTTCGGCAGCATTGATCGTGAACGGCTTTTCCAGAAGCACGGCTTTTCCGGCCCGGATTGCGAGCAGGGCGTGCTCCTTATGAAACGGGTGGGGGGTCGCCACATAGATGACATCCACGTCCGGGTCAGCGACCAGTGCTTCGTAGCTGTCGTAGCGGCGCGGAATCTCGAACTTGTCCGCGAAGGCGTCCGCTTTGGACTGGTCACGGGACCCGACGGCGGCAAGCTGGTGATCTGGGAGCGGTTTGACGTCGGAGCTGAACCGGTTGGCGATGCTGCCCGCGCCGAGGATTCCCCAGCGGAGCGGCGAGTAAGGGTTGGTTGGCATAAGAGCAGGTACCGTTTCGTGGTCGGTGAAGTCGGTAAATATCGGATAAGGAAACGGTCGCAGGACCGCTTTTGACCAGAATAGCACAGGCTTCCTCCACCTGTCAACGGCGGAAAACGCTAAATTCGCTCGTAAAGCGCGCAGCCGATCCGGGCCGTCAGGGACGGTGGGACGGCGGCAGTGGAGCGTTCCCAGTCCCGCTCGAACTGGGCGAGAAGCTCGCCGATCACCGCGCCGCCGCGCAGTTCCACATCGGTCTCTCCCACCCAGCCAAAGCCGCCGCGTGTCCAGTTGGTAGAGCCGACAATGGCGCCCCCACGATCAAAGATCGCGGTCTTCTGATGCAGGAGGGCGAACTCCTGTCCGACCTCGAACTGGCGGACGGCGACCCCGGCGGCACGCAGGTCGCGAACCGCCAGCGCATTGAGGACACCTTTGGGGAAGTGGGCACGCAGCGGCCCCAGCAGCGGCGGCAGGTACTCCCGGAGGTCCTGCGGGTCCACCAGCACGCGCACATTCACCCCTCGCGCGTGAGCGGCGATCACCTCGCCCAGCGACTCGGTGCGCCCGATCTCGCTCATGCTGATGTCTACAGAGGACTGCGCCGCGCGAAGGCTTGCGAGAACCGACGTTTCCGTGGTCCGGCGACCGACACCGGTCCCTAAAAGCCGTGCCCAACTTTCGCCGTGCTCTAGCCTCTGGTGAGGAACTGGTGTTTCGACCATGACCGGCGGCAGTCCACGGTGGTCACGCAGGCGCGCTTCTGTGGTCGCGGTGATCCAGCTCCGATCATAATCGAATTGCCGGGCAAGCGCGAGGGCGGCTGGCCCCTCGAGGTGGATCATCACATCATGGTGGCGAAAGAAGAGCGCCCCGACATTCATCCCCCCGACCAGTGCTTCCCGGTCGTCCACAACGAGAAACTTATTGTGGGTCACGGCAGGGCGGCGCGGCGAATGGGGGAACGGGCGCGGGTCGCTCAGCAGAACGTCCACCCCACCGGCGATCAGGCGGCGATGGGCCTTCCGGCATTCGTGCCGCACGAAGGGCAGGCTGCCGCGCATCCGGTCGAGAGTGACCCGAACCCGAACACCCGCCGCGATCTTCGCGATCAGCAGATCAATGATCGTATCCGCGACCGGCCCGCCGAACAGAAAGAACTCCATCCGCACGGATTGCTCCGCGCGGGCGACCAGAGCGACCATTTCCGCGTAGGCATCCGCATCGAACCGTGCCCGCGCCCGGTTGATCTCCCAAACAGGCGGGGGGAAGGGGGGTGGCTCCAAAACCGACACGGGCCGGAGGGGTCCGTTCAGCGCCGGATCAGCGTCGGACTATCAAAGTCCAGGCGACTGACCGGAATCACCTCGACCGTGCTGGCGGGGAACTGCTTTTTCAGCGCTTCCAGGAACAAGCGGGCGTTGCCGACAATCACCACGCTGGTGTCTTTTGCCGCCAGGCGGCTGCCTGCAAACTTCTGAATATCGCCCGCAGCCACGGCGCGGACCCGGTTCGGATACTCGGCGAGATCGCCCAGAGGGACCCCATACAGTGCAAGACTTGCCGCCTGACCGGAAAGGCCGCCACCCGTTTCGAGGGCGCGGTTGAAGTCGCCGATCAGGGCGAGTTTGCGCGGCGTCAGTTCCACGTCGGGCAGATCGCCGGTCGCGATCCGGTCCAGCTCGTCCAGCAGAAGCTGGGCCACCTCCGGCGCGGACTCGTTTTTGGTCTGCGCGGAGGCGACAAACGGGCCGGGGTCGAGACGCTCACTGACGGCGCTGTTCGCGCCGTAGGAAAGGCCCCGTTTGATACGGATCTCCCGGTTCAGCCGCGACGAGAAGCCGCCGCCAAGCACCGAGTTCATCACTTCCGCCGTGTAAAAGTCCGCATCGTTTCGTTTGATCCCCAGGCGGGTGATCACGACTGCCGCCTGCCCCGCATCCGGCTTGTCCATCACAACAATGCGCCGCGCTGGATACGGGGGAGCGGTCCGTCCTTGGCGGGCGATCTCCCGACCGGACGGGTTGGGCACCGCCTTCCAGCCCCCCAGGAATTTTTCGGCAAGCGTATAGGCGTCGCCAGGCGTGATATCGCCGCCAAAGACCAGCAGTGTCCGACCGGGCTGGTAACTGGTCAGGAAAAAGTCCTGAATATCCGCCCGCTCGATGCGCTTCAGGGAGGTCAGCGTCCCGCCCAGTGGGTGGGCATAGGGCGATGTGCCGAAAGTGATCCGCGCGGCGGCGTAGCGGGCGAGTGTGCCTGGCTCCTCGAGGTTGACCGCAAGAGCATCGAGGGTTTGGGACCGCAGTCGGTTTAGCTCGTCCGGAGCGAAACGAGGGCGCAGGACAGAATCGGCAAACAGCGGAAAAGCGGCGGGCAGACGGGCGCGCATCACCGAAAGATTGACGATAGCGGCATCCCAGCCCGCGCCCGCGCTCAGGCTCCCGCCCAGGGTCTCGATCGCGGTGGCGATCTGCGGTGCGGTGCGTGTCGTGGTCCCTTTTCCGATCAGGGAAGCCGTCAGGTCCGCGAGGCCCGCCTTATTCCCGGGGTCGGCAGATCCCCCCGCGCCGCGGACCAGCATCTGCACGGAGACCAGACCAGTGCCGGTGCGCGGCGCGACAATCACGCGAATCCCGTTCGGCAGGGTCTTTTCGGCGAGTGCGGGCACAACGAGCGTCTTGGGCGCGGCGGGCGGCGGGGGCGTCTGCTGCAGGGTCGGGGCGGGAGCAGAAACGTCCTGTGCAGGAAGCGGGGCGGCCAGCAGCAAGAGGCTCGTCACCAGCAATGGACGTTTCATTTCGCGCCGACTTTCTTTTCTGCCGCGGACGCCGGGGTGGCGGAGTAGCGGATGACCACCAGGTTCCGCGGGGTCAGATATTGCCGCGCGACCCGCTGGACATCCTGGGCAGTGACCGCCTGTAGCTTTTGCAGGCTGGTGTTGACCGCTTCCGGATCGCCGAGCAGAACCGCGGCATTGCCCAGTGCGGCGGCGGTACCATCATTGGTTTCGCGGGTGCGAAGCGCGCCGGTAATCACCTGATTCTTCGCCTTGGTCAGCTCCTGAGCCGTCACCGGCTTTGCCGCGAAGGCGGCGATCTGGTCGCGGAGCGACCTCTCCACCGCGGCGACGGTCTTGCCGCTCGCTACCGTCGCGTCCACCTCGAACAGCCCGGCATCCGCGCGCAGGTCCGCATCCGAACGGACATCCACGGCGATCTGCTGGGTATACACAAGCGATTTGTAAAGCCGCGACGACTCCCCGCCAGAAAGAATGGCATCCGCGATCTGGAGCGCGGGAGCATCGCGGCTCGATTCACTGGGAGTCAGATACGTGAACACGACCACCGGAAGCGGCACATTGGGCGCCGTCTCGTTGAAGCGTTTTTCGCGGGTTCGGGCTGGTTCCTTGACAACGACGCGCGGAATTACCCCGGCGGGTCTGGGGACAGCGCCAAAGTATTTGTCCACCCAGCCGTCAAGCTGAGCGGGGTCGAAGTCGCCGACCACGACGAGAACGGCGTTATCGGGCCGATAGAACGCGGAGTAGAACGAACGGACATCCGCGAGGGTGGCAGCGTCAAGGTCGCGGATACTGCCGATAGCCTGCCGCTTGTAGGGGTGGGTCGTGAACGAGCGCTGGGCAATATACAGGGACAGCATTCCGTAGGGCGATGCCAGGATGCGCTGCCGCAGTTCTTCTTTGACTACGCTCCGCTCCGAAGCGAAGTTCTCCGAGATCACATTCAGGTTGCGCATCCGGTCCGCTTCAGCCCAGAGCAGCGGTTCCAGATAGTTGGAAGGGATGGTCTCGTGGTAGACCGTCACATCATCGGCGGTGAAGGCGTTATTTTCGCCGCCCACGTCCTCGGTCAGCCGGTCGAAGCTTTCACTCGGCTGGTTTTTGGTGGACTTGAACATCATGTGTTCGAACAGATGCGCGAAGCCGCTTCGGCCTGGCGGGTCGTTCTTGCCGCCCACCTTATACCAGACATAGACCGCAGCGGTCGGCGTGGCATGGTTTTCGGCGGTCAGGACCGTCAGGCCGTTTGCCAGTATTCGCTTTTGATAGTTCAAGCGCGGGACCGCAGGGGCAACGGCGGACGCGGCAGGGGCGGCTGCGGCATCAGCCACCGGGACAACGAGACCCGGTGCGATAGCAAGCGCCAGTGCCGAAAAGCAAAGGAGAGATTTTGGAAAGACCATTCTTACAGAATATACGAAAAAAAGCCGGTCTGCCGTGGCGCCTTAGCGCCGTAGCCGACCGGCCTGGGAAGACCCCAAAGTGTAAGAAAGGATTCCGCGCACACGGAATCACTTAAGGAGACGCGCGAGACCCCCAAACGGTGACAGGGTCCGTGTAAATAATTTTCCGCTGGTTCCACCCAGACAGATCGTTGCGGGGCACTATGGCGCTACCCCAGCCACGCACCCTGTGCCCGCAGCCGCGCCTGAAGGCCCGAAATGTCCACACCCCGGACCCGCCCCTCGTGGTGATCGGCAGCAATCGCGGCAGCGAGACCTGCCGCCTCGCCCATAGCAAAGCAGAACGGCATCACGCGCACCGCGCCCTGCACGGCACGATCGGCGGAGAGGGAGCGGCCCGCGACCAACAGGTTTTCTACTCCCCGCGGAAGGAGACAGCGATACGGGATACCGTGGCTCTGACCGGGCAGCAGCGCATAGTGGCGGCGCTCGGCTTTCTCATCGCCGGCATCACTGATGGTTTTGGCGCGGGCGGCGGACTCGCTGGTGACGGCGTGCAGATCAATGAAATACGCGCTGCGGGCGATGTCGTCTGGAAAGGTGCGGCAGGCCAGGTAATCATCGAGGGTCAGCGTATACTCTCCAACGATGCGCCGCGATTCGCGCACTCCGATCTGGGTACCGGTGCTGACCAGGGTCAGGTTTTCCTGACCGGGGACATATTTCCGCAGAAACGGCAGCAGCTTCCGCACGACGCGCCTCCCTGCCCGCTCCGCAAGAGACAGGCTGTGGGCATCCGTAGGATCAAAGCCGTAAACGTGCCCCATATTCGCCCCCGCGACGGTCTCGCTCTTGAACGACAGGCCGACCAGCGAGGCGTCGGGCAGATCATAGTCCCCCGCCGCCCGCGCCTCGGCGACAAGGTTCGCTAGAAAACCATCGCCGGTTTTGTAGACATAACCCAGATACGCTTCCCGACTGCCATTCGCGACCGTGAAACAGAGCGTCATTCCTTGCGTCCGGTTCCCATCGTCGCCCTGAACGAACGCGCATCCGGCACGGGCAGCAAGATCGGCATCGCCGGTTGCGTCAACAAAGACTCTGGCGCGGGCAAGCGACAGGCCGTTTTTATTGGCGAGGAGGACGGCGGAAATGCGCCGTCTGGAGGCGGGGGAAGGCGGCGCGGTTGACTCGGGGGACACATCGCCCAGATTGACTTCCGGCACCAGCGTGTGAAACAAAACCTCGACCCCGGACTCCTCGCACAGATCGTCGTAGAGACCTTTCAGGATCTCCGCATCAATTGGCGCCCAGTCCATACGGGCCTTGTCCTGCGGGACTTCGTAAACGTCCGGGTCCGGGATCGGGCGGCCCATTCGGGCGGACATCTGGGTCAGGACCTCCCAGCCGATACCGCGCACAATGGCGCGCGTCCGGTCCGAGAACGGGGCGAAGGCGGGCACCTGAGCGGCAGTGGCGGAGCCACCGAGGAAACCGTTCTTTTCGATCAGCAGGACTCGCGCCCCGGCCCGCGCCGCCGAAAGCGCGGCAGCGACTCCCGACGCTCCCCCGCCCGCCACCAGAACGTCCACATCAAAGGCAGCACGGGGATTGACGGTCAGAGAGGGCATGGATGCTGCATTATACGCGGTTCGGCACCAAACCAGAAAAGACGGGCAGTGCCGCAGGAACTGCGATACTGCCCGCTTGGGTCTTCGGCCTCGCGCTTCTCTCTAACCGAGAAGCGGGATGGCGTTGGTTTCGACCAGGGTCTTGAGTCGCTTCATACCCCGCTCGCAGTGCTTGCGGGCGTTCGGCTCCTTGATATTGAGTTCCTGGGCGATCTCCTCATGAGAGGCTCCCTCGGTGCGCATCCAGATCACCTTCGCCTCGGTCGGCGACAGCGATTTCAGCAGCGCGCGGCGCAGGTCGCGGGTGCGGAGCCGCCCCAGGACCGTTTCCTCGACCGAGGGACTGGGATCGCGCAGCGTCGCGGCCATGGCCTCATCCTCGACCGAGGCGGGGAGCTGGTCCAGACCACGCCGCTTCAGGGATCGGCGGCGATCAATCAGAAGATTGACGGCGACACGAGCGATATAGGCCGGGGTCGGGTCCACGACCGCCTCGCCGACATTGCCCGCCTGACTGGTCAGAAGCCGCAGGAACACTTCCTGAGTCAGGTCCTCGACCTCCTGAGAGGTGAGGGCACTGGTGTGCCGGTCTACCACGGCGGCGCAGAGCGATTTGATCTGACGACGCAGGGTCTCCGCGGCACGGTTGCGCTCTCGGTCAGTCGCGGCGTTCATTGCCCGGTCGAGCAGTTCGCGGTTCGACTCTCGCTTCGGGGTGGCCGGTGATGTCTCCAGGGAGACGCCGACTCCAATACGCTGCCGCAACCCCGACAGCATCGCGCGCGTCCCGGCATCGGGTGTCGTTGCGGCGGTCGTTCCGGTCACTGTGGTCACTGCGGTCTGGGTTTCCCCGCTGATTGTAGTTTCTGCTGCCATCCTTCGCTGCTTCCTTACGTTGCGCGTTTATCGGACGCCACCGCTTCGTTGTGCGCGGCGTCCACGGAGGACGAGGGGCTTTCCCGGCATTGCTGCCGGGCCGCCCGTCACTTGCTCTGAGACGGGGGCGGCGGGGGCGCTTTTGGCCCGGTCAGATCGGCATGGACGGGGGCTGCGGTCCCGGCGGTAAGGGCTGCAAGGGCAGCGGTGGCCACTGCGGCGGCGAATACGGAGCGAATTTTGCTGGTCATCGTTTTCATTGTCTTGGATCTTCTCGTCTTGTTGTTGAATCTTTACCCGTTAGTTAAGTCTTTGACGCTACGGATGGAGAAAAGTTCTAAGCGGGGCGTATTTCCCCGCATAATCTTTGAGAATCTGTGGCGTCCCATGCAGGGCCGAGTAGACCTCCGCTCGCTCCCAGAGTGTTCGGGCGGCATCCGTCTGCCCCAATTCCATTTTCACGAACGCCCATGGGCAGATCAGTTCGATCCGCTCCCTGCCCGCGCTGCGCTCATCGGCGACCGCGTAGCGGCGGTCCGCCTCCGCGAGATGCGTTCGGCCCCGGCCCTGACGGTAGTAATGAACATGCAGGTAGGCCAGGTTCTGAAAGATAATGCTGCTCACCTGACCGGTGAGCCAGTCGCTGATGGGCAGGGCGGAAAGGCTCTCTAACGTATCCTCGGCCTGCCGCAGACTTTCCGTCGTGTTGTCGCTGATATAGGCGATAGTCAGCGCGACCCACGCCTTGATATATCCTTCGTCGCGGGCCAGCGCGCTCTCATAGGCGCAGATCGCCGCGGCGGCGTCCTTGTCTTCGTAAAGCGCCTTCTGTCCCAGTTCGAACAGACGCACCGCCTCTTTGTCCTCCGGGTCATCAGGCCAGACCCCTTGTCCGGTCCGTCGTCCGATCAGGTGCGATAAGTTTCGCTCGTGAAACGCGGCGGACAGCATCGGCTCGGCGGTCGCCTGGTCATCAGCGACAATATAATGGGGGTACGCGGCATCCTCCACGACGCTGGTGGTATCGTGAGAAGCGGTGGTATCCTCGATTTTCGTTCTTACAGCGATGCGGCGCATAACAGATACAGTCTCCGTTGGTTAAGCGACGAACGTTTTGTCGTTTTCGTGACAGGTTGGCGAAGTATTTTTTCTGCGAGGTCCCATTCTGCGAGACCGCCACGCGTAGAAGGCGCTGCTGCTCGCGGCCAAAAAAGAGGACTGCCCAAAGGTTTTGGTCAGTCCTCTTTTTCACGGTTCGCCGATCGGCCTACTTCCGGCGCGGCGCGACGGGCGCGACGCCCAGATCATAGCCTGATGCCGGGGCATCAGTGCCATTGCCGACGGTGACTGGGGCGGCGACGGCCCCATTTCCATTGGCGCCCTCAATACCCAGCTTGAACTGGTTACCAACAAGCTGCGTGGCCAGCAGGGTCTGAATCACGCCGGTGATCTGGTCGGTTGCCCCCCCCGCCGCGCCGCGCCCTTCGGCGGCGCTGCCGCTGTTGATATTGATCATCTTCGCCTGCGCCAGCGCCTGCGCGATGCTCGGCGTGATCTGCGGCAGAAGCTCCAGCTGGCGCAGTGCGAGATACGCATTGCCGCCGTCCCGGATCGCATCATTGACCGCACGAATCGCATCGGCCTGGGCCGCGCCCAGCGCGCGGATCTTGACCGCATCGGAATCAGCTGCGGCTTCCGCCTGAATCCGGACACGGGCGGCATCGGCGTTTGCCTGGGCGATCTGGGTCGCCTTCAGTTCGGCCTCCCGCTGCACGGCGAGGGCCTCCTGGCGGCGCGCCTCGGCCTCGGCGACCACGGCGGCGTTCTGTGCTCGGCGCTGCTCCAGGTCGCGCTGCTTATCGTTGATGGCCTGCTCGGCGGCAAGCTGGGCTTCCCGGGCGCGGCGCTCCTGATCGGCGGCGACAATGTCCGCGTTGGCTTTGGCCTCGACCGCGGACTGGCGGCGGCGGGCCTCGGCGACTTCGCTCTGGACTTCCTTGATATTCAGCGAGTTAAAGACCAGGCCCAGGTCCTGAAGCTCGCGGGAGCAGGCCGACTTGATGATGATCGCCAGGCGGTCGTCCTCCTCCACCGAGGAGGAAGCGATCGCACGGGCGACTTCGGTGTTCGGCGTCACCGTGGTATCCGTGTTGGACGACCCGACCCGCGCGGAGAACAGTTCGTCGTGAGAAAGCAGGTTGATCGCGCGGCGGCCTGTCGAGGTCAGCAGATCGCTCAGAATACCGGTCTGCTCGTCCAGCGGCTTGGAAAAGAATTTGTTCGCCGCCGTGGTAATCATCTCGTTGGAGTCCCCCACAGAAACGATCGCCGAGGCCAGGACCCGAACCTTGATCGGACGCGGCACCCCGTTCTTATCCAGGTCGGCGGTCTGGTCGGCAATGTCCAGGTCAATATTAATGGCCTTCGACGGGATACTGGTTCCCGTAGTCAGCAGCGGCACCTCGATGCTCTTGCCCGGCCCTTTATAGATACGGGTATTGCCCCCAAAAGTCGAAACCAGACGGATCGTACCGGCATCCACTGTCGCCAGAAACCGGCTGATGATGATCGGCAGAACAATCAGCGCAAAAACAACGATAAACCCGATGATGAGCGGACTGGTATTCATGGTTTTTCTCCCAAACGTCGCGGCAGGGAAGCAGTTATCCCTTGGAATCCTGTCTCAGAAACCTCAAAGCCGGGTGACGCGGCAGGTGTTTCGCTTCTCATCCACGCTGGTCACCACGAGCGTATCGCCGGACAGCACCGCGACCCCTTTATCGCGGTCCTCCGTTTCCAGCCGCGCCAGCAGCCGGACCACCTCATTATCAATGGTCACGCGCACGATCCCCTGCCCCTGCGCATCGAACCGTCCCATCGCGACCGCCTCGCCCGCCACGACACCACCCAATGTCTGGGCGGGGCGTGAGGCAAATTTAAAGATCAGACCCCAGAGCGGCCGGACCAGACCGCCGTAGAACAGCAGCCCCCCCGCCACCGCCGCAAGCGCGACTAAAAGCGAAGTGCCAAGAAAGGCGCGGGTCAGCAGGCCGGTCGCGCCCGCTCCCAGACAAACACTAAAGATCGTGAGCGGGGAAAACACCTGCCAGAGTGCAGCGGTCGTGCGCTGCTGCATGGCCGCATGCCCGTGCCCCTCGCCGTGCAGGTGAACCGAGTTTAAAGGACCCTGCCCACCGTGGCCCGCCGCAGGCGCGCCCGGCACCGTGCCGCCATGCCCGCCCGATAGATGAGGCACCTCAAGATCAATGCCATGACCATGCCCGCCGTGGCCCATAGTGCCCCCATGGTCCGCCCCGACATGGCTGTGCCCGCTCCCGTGCCCGCCCATGCCAAGAACGGTCTGGGCTAGCAGGCCGACCGCTCCGATCACCAGCAGCGTTTCGTACAGCATTCTCGTCTCTTTTCCAACCACTTCCCACCGGTCGAAACCGTGATGGCTCCTGTGGTAGTTTGGCACGCTGCCTGTGTAAAGGTTGCATGCCTGGCAATCCGATCTTTATTTTGAGAGAATTTCCACAAAAAAACTGTACGGATCCCGGCTAACGCAAGTATAATTCACCGGGTTTTATAAAATTTAGTAAAACCGAGTGGCGCTTCGCTGCCTAGGATGAGACGTTATGTGTTTTCGGCTATCGCTTCCGTCACTGCTTTTGCGCGTTGGGGTATCGCTCTTGCTCGTCACTGGGATTCGGCCCTTTGCCCCGGCCGGCGCGCAGCCTCTCCGATCTGACCTGAGCAGCAGCGCGGTCACTATCTCCAGCCTGACGAATTTTACATACGCCCAGAATTTTAATACCCTGCCCAATGCAGGTATCCTCCTTCTCTCCGTTCTGGCGAACCCTTCGCCCGCGCCGGCATTATTTGGTCTTCAAGTCGCACGAACCGGTGCTGGCACGGATACACTCTCACTGGATGACGGCGGAACCAGCGTTGGGAGCGTTTATGGTTATCGCCGCTTGAGTTCCAACGACATCGCGTTCGGGACCCTGAACTCGGATACCAGTGGGGCCGGCGACTTCTATTACGGCTTCCGTTTCCTGAACGACACGGGCGGTTCGATCGAGAGCATGACGCTGAATTATACCGGAGAGCTGTGGCGCTCCGGGCAGCCCGGCTTGAGTGAGACGCTTTCGTTTTCCTCCGCGGTCTTTTCGGCGAATACCGGTGGTCTGGGTGGACTGGGGTTCAGTGAATCGAGCGCGCTCAGTTACACTCCCACAAGCCCCAGCGCGACGGGCGCCTTGAACGGAAACCTTGCCGCAAATCGCACCAGTCTTACGGAAACCATCCGGTTTACTACCCCCGTCGCGAGTGGGCAGGAGATCTGGATTCGCTGGATAGACCGCAACACCCTCCCCGGATCGCGGGATTTCGACAATGGCATGGCGATTGACGATCTCAACATCACCTTTACGCCGACCCCTGCCCCCAATGGGGCGACGGCAGCCCTGGTCGGCTCAGTCACCGGCCTCGTTTCGTGGGGTGGCACTCGGTTTCGACGGCAGCGGCGAAGGCGAGACACGGAACGCGGACTCTGACAGCAGCGCCCCGGTCGGATAGAGAA
This sequence comes from Armatimonadota bacterium, assembly GCA_014380815.1. Lineage (GTDB taxonomy): Bacteria > Armatimonadota > Armatimonadia > Armatimonadales > Armatimonadaceae > JACMJB01. The sequence goes on along the minus strand of JACMJB010000423.1, from coordinate 11,982 downwards.
AGCAGGTGGCGGCGGCGACCACGCCGGAGTCGTTGAGCAGGAGCAGGGCGGCAGCGGCGACTCCGGAGGCGAGAACCGCGGGAGCAAGGGGGGTTCGATCCGCGAGGCGTCGCCGACCACGAAGGACCCACAGCATGATCCCCCCTTCAGTGACCAGCAGGACCGACCAGGGACTGGTCGCGAGCAGGCGCGCGCCGGTCGCGGCCTTGCGTTGGATCAAGGTCAGGAGTACCCCCGCTCCGTCTTTCCCGCTCGCCGACACGACCGCCTCACCGACATGGGTCCGCGACCCCGTGGCCTGGACGCCGTTTCCCCACGCGTACAAGCCCAGCAGGAGCAGCAGGACCGTGACGGCGATGGCACTCGTCCGAAGCAGGACCGACCGTTCTCCACGTGTCTTTTCCACTACCGTCAAAATCCAGAGCGCGGCGAAACCGATCAGAGCGGCGGCGAAACCACCCGCATCCGCGCCGAGCATGGGGAGACCCAGTGTCAGGGCGACAGCAGCCCCGCCAAGCGCCACGTCAAGCGGGGTCGAACGAAGCGCACCGACCGCCAGCAGAGAGGCCCCCAGAAAAAGACCGGAGACCTCGTTGCCGATACCGTAAAAACGGGCCGCGACGGTGGGAGAGTAGGAAAGCGGTGAGCGGGCGAGGAGTGGGCCGCCCAGGAGGGTGTCCAGCAGCACGGTGGCGGCGGTGATACCGAAAACCGCGCGCAGCATCCGCGACACGGAGGGAGTGACCACGCCGGGTACGCCGTGGTCACTCCCTCCGTGCCGCTCCCACAATCCCGCCGCGATGACGACCACGACCAGCATCGCAGCAGCGACGGCATAGACAGCGGCTTCGCTGCCGGGGTCCCGTGACGCGAACGGACCGGCAAGCAGGAGTGCGACCGGTGCGGCGCAGGACGCCAAAAGGAGGGCAGCGCGAACTTCGCCCTTTGCGACAGATACGGCAAAAAGCAGCGTCCCGGCAAGAAGCCAGGGCAGCCAGACCAACAGTCGAAGCTCACGTGCCTGCGCGGCCCAGTTCGCCACTCGCAAAGCAAGCGATCCGGCGGCGGCGTCTTCCAGAATGACGGCGGCTCGTCCCGTTCCGGCGTTCTGCGTGTCCAGCAGCGCCGCGACCGTCGCGGCGATGTCTCCCGGGGCGAGAAGGCCGGGCGTATAGCGCGTCGAGGGCGAACTCAGCAGCCTCCCCCCTGGGGGAGGCGAAGGGTCAGAAACGACTTCCCGCCGCCAGATTCGCAGAGGACCAAGCAGTTCGCCCCGCCCCGCCGCCTCTGCGGGAGGGACCGGTGTCACCACGAGAAGCGCCGTGCCGGGGGGGAGAGCATCGGGGCCGCTTCCCGTCAGTCGTGAAAAAAGCGCATCGCGCCGCCCAAGAGCGGCTCGGCGAGAGGCGGCAGCCGCTTCTGGCAGCGCCAGCGGGGCATCCTGATCGCAGCGCAGGAGATCCTCGAAGGTCGCGGCGATCAAAAGCGGCGGCGCGGGCTGCATTCGTGCCGGTGCCGCTGCCGCCAGGGGCAGTTCGGCAGCGGCGCGATGGAGGACGCGCGCCAATCGTACCGGATCGGTGTTTTCCCTGCGGGCGCGATGGGGAGAAGCAGCAACGGTAAGGGAGGCGGCGAGAAACGCCCGTGCCGCCGGGTCGCCGCCCGGCGCGATGCCCTGAACTGCGCCGCTCCCCATCGCGGATACGAGCGCGTCGCTTCCCATGCCGCCACAGGCGCGGATCAGATCCTCGGCAGTCGGTGGGGCAAGGAGGGAAAGCGCGTTTTTACCAGCACGCCATGGCAGGCGGTTTGGGACCACACCGAGCAGAGCCGTTGCCACTTCGCTTTCCCCTGTGCCCCAGTCGGAAAGGGTGGCGCAGGGAACAAAGAGCACCACTACCACCCGGCGTGCGGTGCCGGAGGGGGGGGCGATAAGACCACTCGCGGGGCGCAGGAGGGGCAGGGCCGCGCGCCGCGTCGCCGATCCCATCACCAGCAGCAGGACTGCAGCCAGACACAGGGTCGGGATGAACCCCCGCGAGCGCATTTCGCGGCTCATCGTTTATGCCCCATCGGTTATTTTCCGCGGGCGGCTGTGCAAGGCAGTGACCGCTTCATAGACCGCGAAGGTCGCGGCGATCATCGCGCGGCGGTCAAAGTCCTGGTGGGCGCGGGCGCGCCCCGCTTCGCCCATGCCTGCGCCAAGGGCCGGATCGCCAAGGACCGCGGCAAGAGCGTGGGAAAGCGCAGGCGCGTCTCCCGGTGGAACGAGCAGTCCGGTCACCCCCTCCTTCACGACCTCCGGCAGCCCACCCACCCGTGATGCGACTACCGGCAGGCCAGCCGCCATCGCCTCAATCGCGGCGATGCCAAGACCCTCGGTTTGGGACGGCAGACAGAACAGATCCGACGCCCCGAGCAGGTCGGGGATGTCCTCATCGGGGCGAGCGCCCATAAAATGCACCCGGTCGGTGATCCTCAGCAGCCGCACCTGACGCTCCAGGGTCGGACGCCACGGCCCACCGCCGACCAGCAGGATCCGCAGTTCGGGGAAGGGTCCCGTCAGACGGGTGACCGCCTCCAGCAGCACGCCAAGATTCTTTTCCGGTGCGAGCCGCGCGACACTGACCACGATCAGCGCCTTCTCCGTCAGCCCCAGGAAGGCCCGTGTCGCCGACCGCCGCGCAGGGTCGCGTGGGGCGGGGAACCGGGACAGGTAGATCCCGTTCCGGATCACCGTCAGGCGCTGTCGCGCCGCGCCCGGCACAGCGGCACGGACGCTTTCCGCTACCGCCTCCGAAACCGCAATGATCCGCGCCGCGCGTGCCAGTCCCAGCCGAAGCCCCAACCGTTCCGCACGCCCAAGCGCCTTCCCGGTCGGCACCACGTTGTGCAGGGTGAGGACCAGCGGCATCCGCGCCCGCAGCGCGGCAACCGCGAAAAGCGGAAGCCAGCGCAGACCGTGCCCGTGCAGCAGAGTCGCCCCTGCCCGCCGCGCCCAGGCACCCACAGCCCAGCCCATCGTCACCTGTCCTTTAAGACCACCGGCACCGGTCGTTTCGGACAGTGGGAACATTTCTTCCACCCCGCCACCAATGACGGAGAGGACACTCGGCGGAGCTGCCAGAAGGGTCATGCCGGGCGGAGCCGCCTCCAAAAGCGATGCCACCTGTGCCCGCATTCCGCCCTCAGCCGGGCGCAGCAGATGGGCGACGCGCCAGGTGCCCCCAGGTGCGGAGGGCAGGCTCACCAGCGGATTATCCGTCTATCGGGCATGGAGATTTCAGTGTACGGCGGGCTTTCCGTCGGTGTCAAACCTCGCACGAACGGGTACTCTACCCTTGCAAACGACCGTTTGCATCAGGAGCAAAAGAATGACCACAAAGACCCCACCACCGGAAACCACTTCTGACGCGCCCAAGAACGGGACCGAGGCGCTGCGACAAAGCGACATGATGGCACACCTTCTGGACAGCCTGGAGGCGGGAAAAGACATCGGGCACTACGGGCGGCTTGTTTTCGCAATGATCGCGCGACATTTTCTGCCCGAGGACGATCTGATTACGCGCCTTCAGCACGACAAAGACTTTTCCGAGGAACAGGCCCGCCTGCTGGTGCATCAGGTACGGGACAAGGACTACAACCCGCCGCGCCGCGAGAAGATCCTGGAGTTTCAGGCGCAGCAGGACTTCCCGATCATTCCGAACCCGGAAGACCCGGACGCCGGCAATGTGTATCGCGACCTCAACTTTCCCGAAGCGGTCTACGAGCATATCAGCGAGTACTACGAGCAGAAGACCGCCGCCAAAGACGGGGAGTAGACAATTCGGTGTGGCGCCCACAGCCGCACACCTGAATATGAGTTACGGGGCGACCACCACGCGGTCGCCCCGTAGTTGTTTCCACGTCTGGATTTCAAGTCGTGCCCTTTTTGACGGATCGTCGGGCCGGTGATAAAGTCACCTAGACTCACCCTTTCCTGGTAAAACGGTCCACTTATGTCCTTTGCTTCGCCGCTGCTTGCCGCCTGCCTTGTTGCCTTGCTGTCTCTTTGGTTCGCTCCGGCCCCGCAGCCATCGAAGCGGCCGGTGCCGGTTTCCGCGCCCATCCCTCCCCCGCTCAGCTGGCTTCGAGCCGACGGAACAAAGATCGTAAATGAGAAGCGGGAAACGGTCCTGCTCCGCGGCGTCAACCTCGGCGGATGGCTGGTCGAGGAGATGTGGATGATGCCGTTCGATACCAGCCGCCCTCCGCAGTCCACACTGCCACAGGTCAAAGATCATGTCACGTTGTGGCAGGTAATGGAGAAACGGTTCGGCCCTGCCGAAGCGCGCAAGATCCGCACAGCCCTGCGCGATGCCTGGGTCTCCGACGCCGACTTCGGGCGGATTCGAGCGGCTGGTCTGAACTGCGTCCGCCTGCCCTTCACCTTCGATCTGCTGGAGGAGCCGGACGGCTACGAGTGGATTGATCGCGCCCTTGCCTCCGCGCGCCGCCACGGGCTTTATGTCATCCTGGATCTGCACGGCGCACCAGGTCGGCAAAGCGACTCCGATCACACCGGCGAGTCAGGGGTCAACCGCCTGTTCAAAGACCCGGCCCAGATCAAGAGGACACAAGCGGTGTGGGCTTCGCTCGCGCGTCGCTACAAGGACCGGCCCGAGGTGGCGGGTTACGACCTGCTGAACGAGCCGATGGGCGCGCCGGATGCGGTGACACTCCATCTGGTGCAGGACAGACTATACCGAACGATACGCGCCATTGACCAGCGGCACCTTATCATCATTGAGGATGGCTACAAGGGCCGGGACACCTTTCCGCATTTATCGGTGGTCGGCTGGGAAAACGTCGCCTTAAGCTGGCATCACTACAACTTCACGGCAAAGACCGAGCAGGAGCAGGCGGCGGGCCTGGCGGCGGTCTCGCCGGGAGCGCGGACCGTCCAAACGACTCGTCCCGCGCCTGTTTTCATCGGGGAGTTTCAGATCGAGCCGCATGGCACGCCCGCCGCGCTGGAAACGGGGATCAAAGCGCTGCAGCAGGGTGGGCACTCCTGGACGATCTGGAGCTATAAAGCCATCCTGCAGGATGGCGGCGGTATGTGGGGCTGGTACCGCGCCCCGCGCGGTTTGCAGACCCTGGACCCGTACCGCGATTCCGCCGCCGACCTGCTTCGAAAAACGGCCTCGCTTCGTACCGAGAACCTCCAGGAGAACCCCGCGATGAGCGCCGTTTTCCGTGCCAGCGCCGGATGGAAACCGCTCCCTCCACCTCGTGAGATCGTGCCGACTGCGCGGGCTGCGGGCAGGCCCTGGCGCTACACCACCCGAACACCCACTGAAGGCTGGCAGATGCCCGCCTTCGAAGACACCCGCTGGGAGATCGGCGAGGCGGGCTTCGGGGCGGGCGCGGACATCCCCACGCCAAAGCGAACGGTCTGGCAGACCCCCGATATCTGGCTGCGCCGCGAATTCACTCTGGGCGAACGTGAAGCGGCGTCCGCGGCGTCCCAGGCAGTTCTGCTTGCCTGCCATGACGACGAGGCGGAGGTTTATCTCAACGGCGTGCTGGCGGCGACCCTTTCCGGCTACTCGCACGATTACCGCGAGGTGGCACTGACACGCGAAGGAGCGGCGACGATTCGGCCCGGTCGGAATGTGATCGCTGTCCATTGCCGCTCCACGATCGGTGGGCAGTTCATTGACATCGGGATCGCCGCCCCACCCGCGCCGCCAGGGGCGGTCAAATGACAACCCCCCGCGGCCCAGCGCTGTCTAGTCCCCCCGGCGCTTAGCAGCGGCGAGCAGGACGCCGACAACTCCGATGGCAGCGACGATACCGCCTGCGGCGAGATAGCGGCGCGTCTTTTCGCTCTCCGCGGGACCGGAGGAAGACAGGGGCCGAAACATGCTGGCGGTCATCCGCGCCATCCGCGCGCGGGGCAGAAGGCGCGAGCCGAGCGTGCCGACGTAGTTGGACAGCCCCACCACCACATACGAGGCGTTTCGGTCCAGCGCGTCCAGCCCGCCGACCGCAACCTCCTCCGGCGTGCTCTGTGGTCCGTTCTCGAAGCGGCCCCGATCCATGCCATCCCCAAAGTTCGTGTCGGTCCCGCCGGGGCAGAGACAGACCACTCGCACGTCCGAGGCAGGTGGATTCCACTCCTGCGTCTCGGCCCACACCGCTTCGGAGAACGACAGCACAAACGCCTTGGTCGCGCTGTAGGCGGCAAGATACGGCACTGCCTGAAAAGCCGCGGTGGAGGCCACATTCAGGATCCCACCCCGTCCTCTGGCCCGCATCTCCGGCAAGTAGAGATGCGTCAGCTTCACCAGTGCGGCGATATTGACCTCCACCATCGCCGTGTTGCGGGCAGATTCGGATTCATCGAACAGGCCGTAGCTTCCAAAGCCTGCGTTGTTGATCAGCAGATCAACGGAAAGACCAATCCGGTCCGTCTCCGCTTTCAGGAAGGCGGGCGCGTCGGGTTCGGCAAGATCGGCGGCGATCACCTCGATGCGGGTCGCGGGGAATGCGCTGCGGATCTCGTCCGCCACCCGGTCAAGGTCGGCGGCGGTCCGTGCCGTCAGGGCCAGAGCGGCGATGCCGCGCCGCGCCAGCTCCCGCGCAATCGCCGCCCCAATGCCCCGTGAGGCACCCGTGACCAGAGCGGCGCTCTGGGGGTAAGGAAAGCTGCTCGTTTTTGTCATCGTATTTTTAATCTTCCTCTTGCTCTTGCGTTCTTGCAGTTTCCAACGACCCCAAGACCGCCTGCGCGGCAGTTTCCGTCCGCGGCACTCCCGCTTTCACCGAGACGAGAGGCTCTCTTTATTCACTGAAAAAGCCGATGTTCAATCAGAATGCCGTCAGACCAGGGTGTTTTGCAAATGGAAGTGGAAGTAGCGTCATCATCCGCCTGTCTCCCCGGTAAGCACAGCAACGAACCTCTAAGCGATCCTGGAGCCGCCCTCGGCGGGGATTCTTTAGGGGCACACGCGGCAGCGCTTTGGACTCGTCGCGAAACACAATGGGTGACAGCGATCCTGTTGCTCATCTCCTGTCTTTACTTTGCAGTCGCGACGCACCTAAACCACCATGGGACCTTCTGGAGTCCCGACTCTAATGTGCGGTTTGAGATGGTTCGAAGCTGGGCGGCTGGGGGGAGTCCTATTTTCCTCACCTACCCCGGACAGGAATTTGACCCCACCAACAGTATCAACCCGATTGGGCATACTTTTGCGATACGTGTCTCTAAAGGCCTCTGCGGCATTTACAACCCTGTATTCGTGGTCGCCTGCGGGGTGTTCTATCGGCTGTTTGGGTTCGGAGGTCTGACAGTCCTTCCGATGCTCGCAGGACTGATCACAATTTTCGTGACATACGCTTCTGCCAGACTACTCAATCTCCGGTTTCGGCTGCCGATGACGCTGCTGCTGGGTATCGCTTCCCCGCTCCTCATCTATTCGACTATCTTCTGGGATCACTCCTTGCAGATAATGCTGGCGGCACTGGCTTGTTATTTCGTTCTATGCTATCTCAAAAATCAACGTCTCGTTTTTTGCCTGTTGGCAAGCGCCCTTTTAGGATTTGGTGTTTGGGTGCATCCACTTCAGGGGGTGCTCTTCGCCGCGATGGGAATCGCCCTGATTGCCGTTCAGCGCAAAAATACGGGAAAAGCGGCATTTGTCGCACTGCTCGGGTTTCTACCGTTTATCATCGCTCTGGCGGCTTGGAACCAGGCTACTTATGGCGCGCTGGGTGGTGCACATGCGGTTGGTACCCTCCGAAATCTAGAATCAGGCAGCCCCACGGGGTCATTCGACCTCGCAAAGCTTTGGCAGCGTGCGCAGCTTGAACTCCTCGGTGTAGACGACTCCTCGCTTGCCATGGTTTTGATCCGGGTTTATATAGCCTGTTACCTGTTGTCTCTCTTCACTAGCAAGCCTATACGGCGATGGGCCGCGCCGATTCTCTGCTTTGGTGCCGCCGAGATTCTGTGGAAGACCATCGGTGAAACTCCTTGGGCGAATGGGTTGTTCCAGGGAACCCCACTGCTCCTGCCAGCCCTTGCCGCGCCCTTCTTGAGACCGAATCCCACGGATAGGATCTCGTCTTACCGTCAGATTTGCTGCAGATGGATGGCGCTCACGGCTGCACTCTTTGCAGTCGGTGTGTTCCTGTCCCCGGGCTTTATTGGCTTGAACTGGGGCAGCCGGTTTCTGCTCACGGCTCTTCCCCTTCTGGCGCTTCTTTCCGCTTACGCTCTCGAGGCACATTTCGCCGAAGCAGAGGGCCGTTCAAGATGGGCGGTTCTCTTTCTCTGCACGACACTTATTGCCACGAGCATCCATTCTCAATTCAAAGGCTTCGAACTGGTCTCCGGTCACATGGACATCTACGAGAAGACGGTCCAGGACATTGAAACGCTGGATTCTCCGGTTCTGGTTTCAGATGCCTGGCAGTTTAGCATCCAAACGCTCGTCGCAAAACGCCCCAGATTGCGCTACCTGATTTCCGGCAAACCGGAGGATCAGGCGCGGTTGTTCGAAGCGTTGCGCCGCGCGGACACCCATGAGTTTACGTTCATCGGCTCAGATTACGGTGCGGCAAGGACGGCTGAGCGAGCTGGTCGGCAAGCCCCCCATCCCTTCGTGCCCATCAAGGTGAATCGGACTCTTGGATTCGTCCAAGTTGAGTTTAAAGAGAAACGTTGATCCAGTCTGACTTTTATAACTTTGCAGGCTTATGAAAGAGTATTTATCCATGCAATCTATTCAAGAGACTCCGAGGCAGCAGGCCAGAGTCCAATCCACATCAAGACCACTCGCGATCACGGTTCTGGTCCCCGTATATAATGAGCGGCATCTGGTAGCCAGCAGCATTCAGCGCATCCTCCAGCTTGAGAGTGATCTGATCTCTCGGCTGGAAGTGATCGCGGTTGACGACTGCAGCACCGATGGTTCCTGGGAACTCCTTGAGAAGCTAGCGGAGACAAACAAGCTGCTGACCGTGGTCCGTCACGAACGCAACCAGGGAAAAGGAGCGGCGCTTCGGACGGCGCTCGAGTTTGCGACAGGTGATGTGTGCGTAGTCCACGATGCGGACCTGGAATACAATCCTGGCGACATTCCCTCTCTTCTGCGTCCGTTTATCGAGGAGGGTGCAGATGCAGTCTTTGGCTCGCGCTACATGGCGGCGCCCTACCGCCGGGTTTTGATGCACCGCCACACCTTGATCAATAAGGCAATCACCGGAGTAGTCAATTGGGTGACAGACCTTGATTTGAGTGATGTTGAGACCTGCTACAAAGCGGTGAATACCGCGCTTCTTAAATCTCTGCCCCTCCGCTCGAACGATTTCCGGTTCGAGGTGGAGATCACTCTCAAACTGGCAAAGCGTCGTGCCCGCATCTTTGAGGTGCCGATACGATATCTTCCCCGCTCGTTCGGGGAAGGCAAGAAGATACGAGCACGCGACGGTATTCTGGCATTACTTGCCGCGATAAAGTTCAGTTTTGTAGACGACATCTACCAAAGAGATGCCTACGGGTCTCACATACTGAACAGCCTCCAGATGGCACGCCGCTTCAATAAGTGGATGGGAGACACTTTAAGACCCCATATCGGGAACCGAGTCCTCGAGATCGGAGCCGGTATCGGGACACTGACCAGCCAGTTCATCCCAAGAGATCTCTACGTCGCCAGTGACATCAATCCAACCTATCTCCACTACCTGAGGTCTTACGCGATTGGGAAGCCTTATTTGAAGGTACTTACAGTGGATGCCGGACACAACAAGGATTTCGACGAACTGGAGGGGCAGTTCGATACCGCAATCATGGTGAACGTCCTTGAACATGTGCCCGACGAGCAAGCGGCGCTTAAAAACCTGCATCGTTCGCTCGCTTCCGGTGGAAAGGTGGTGATCCTTGTCCCACAACACCCCTGGCTCTACGGCTCGCTGGACAGCGTTCTGGAACATCGCGAACGGTACACCTCGACCGGGCTGGAGGCTTCGCTGGAAAAGGCAGGATTTCGTGTTGAGCAGGTGTTCGATTTCAACCGGACGTCGGTCCCATCCTGGTACTTGAACGGGAAGATGCTGCATCGAACGGGGTTCTCGGTGGTTCAGCTCAAAATACTGGAGCTTTTGATGCCAGCGATTCGACGATTGGATCGTATGTGGCCATGGCGGGGGCTGAGCGTGATCGGCATCGGCGTGAAAGATTAAAGTACAATTAGACTCGCAGAGAGAATCGGGACGATTCATCGGGTGGGCGTTCTGGTAGATAGCGTGTTCTGGCTGGTAGCGTGACGATAGGGAATGATCCTGACACGCTTCGCCGTTGACACGGATCACGCCTGCGTGATACCGTAAATGCCCATGCGACGCATCTATAATTTCAGTGCCGGACCCGCCGTCCACCCCCTCCCCGTTCTCGAAGAGGCAAGCCAGGCCATTTTGGAGATCAACGGGTCAGGTATGTCCCTGCTCGAAGTCAGCCACCGAAGCAAGGATTACGATGCCATCCATGTCGAGGCAATGGCAAATGTCCTGGGGACGCTGGGGCTTTCCGCCGACGAGTACGCAGTCTGCTTTCTGGGCGGCGGGGCCTCGCTGCAGTTCGCGATGCTTCCCATGAACTTTCTCGCGCCGGGTCAGACCGCGGACTATCTTGACGCCGGGGAGTGGGGCAGCAAGGCCATCGCGGAGGCGCGGCGAGTCGGGACAGTGAATGTCGCGGGATCGTCGGCAGACACGAAGTACGACCGAATTCCCAGAACGCTGGCTCTTTCCCCGCCGGGCGCGGCGCGCTATCTTCATTTCACCACCAACAATACGATCGAGGGGACGCAGGTCTTCGCTCTGCCCGAAACCAACGGGGCGCCGCTGACCGCCGATATGTCCTCCGACATTTTCGCAGTGGACCGGGATCACTCGCGTTTCGACCTGCTTTATGCCGGCGCGCAGAAGAACGCGGGACCGGCGGGCGTGACTATGATCGTCATTCGCCGGTCGTTTCTTGAGACCGCACACAAAAACCTGTCGCCGATGCTCTCCTACGCGGTCCAGGCGCAAAAGGACTCGCTGTACAATACGCCGCCGGTCTTTCCGATCTTCGTGGTGAATCTGACCCTGAAGTGGATCGCCGCCCAGGGCGGCCTAGCCGCGATCGAGAAAAACAACCGCGAAAAAGCCGCCCTGATCTATGATGCGCTCGACGCCACGCCGGACTTCTACCAGACCTGCGCCGCCGAGCCGAGCGACCGCTCGCTGATGAACATCACCTTCCGCCTCGCCGACGAAAGCCACAACGCCGCCTTTCTGGCCGAGGCCAAAAAGCGGGACATGGACGGCCTGCCGGGTCATCGCAATGTCGGCGGCTTCCGCGCCTCCGTCTACAATGCCTTTCCGGCTGAGGGCTGTCAGGCGCTCGCCGACCTGCTGACCGAGTTCGCCCGGCAGAACGGGTAACCAGCGTAACCGGGTAAACGGGCAACCCCGCGGCGTTTTTTATTCGGCGCCTTCCGGACGATAGGGACCGCCGACAGCCCCCCAGTTCCAAACAGGCATGGGGACCGAGGGGTCTGGGTCGGGAATGCCGGGCTGCGAATTGATCACAGCGAGGCGTGACCCCCACTCCAGATACGCGACAAACGCGGAGCGGAACTCGGGGTCATCAGGCAGTCCCGCTTCGTCGGCGCAATCGAGCAGCAGATGCACCCACTGTTTTCGCTGATCCTGAGTCAGACTCCGGTTCAGATGATGGGCGACCATGCCTGCATGACTGCCGTTTTGCTCGCTGTAGGTCTTCGGCCCTCCCAGAACCTCGGCGATAAAGTAGGCAACATGGCGCGCATGCTCCTTGGGCACCCGCGCGAACACAGGCGCAAGCAGCGGGTTATCGTCCACCCGAGCGTAAAAGAGTCTGGTCAGCCGTTCAAAAGCAGGCATCCCCCCGGCCCACGCATACAGTGTCGG
>JACMJB010000422.1 GCA_014380815.1 Armatimonadota bacterium | reverse complement strand
GCACGGGCGCCGGCAGCGATGCCCGCCGCCCGCTGGGCATCGTAGTGGTCGGTGGACTGGCGTTCTCGCAGCTCGTGACGTTGTACGTCACGCCGGTGTTCTACACCTATTTCGATGAGGCGCCTGAGCGCGTGCGCGAGGCAGTCAGGCGCGCTCGGGCACGGATACGCGCCCGGCGAAGAGGGACGTTGGCAGCGACCGAGCCTTAGACCGGAACTGCCTCTGGCGGCTGAATCTCGGGTCATTATTTTGGATTCCTCTCGCTTTCACACTGACGCCTCCCGCCGACGCTAGCGCGATCCCGAGACCGCAAGGGATTTCCAAACAAGTACGTCGCAGACTCAGGAGGATTCATGACCGTCTCGCAAACCCGTTTCCTCGCGTTGGTCGCATGTGCGCTGTCCCCCTTGTCGTGCGGCCCGGAATCAGCCGCACCACCTCTGGTCGGGATCGACATTCAGGCACAGCGTTTCGACGGCAGCTCCGAGTGGTCCGTGCCCGTCAATGTAGGGGCGCCGGTTAACTCTGCAGACAATGAAGCAAACGCAGCTATGTCGTCAGATGAGTTGAGCCTCTACATAACCTCGAACCGGGCAGGCGGGCTCGGCGGCACCGACATCTGGGTATCGCAACGCGACTGCGGCGACTGCGCTTGGGGTGCGCCCGTCAACCTTGGAGCGCCTATAAACGGTGCAGGTACCGAAGCTGGACCGAGGTTGTCAATTGACGGCCACCTCCTCTTTTTCCAGAGCGACCGACCAGGCGGGCAAGGCACCATCGATATCTACGTGTCGCGGCGGAAAAACCCGAAGGACGACTTCAGCTGGGGCGATCCAGTGAATCTTGGCCCCGACGTGAATACTCCATTGCTCGAGCAGGCGGCGAGCTACCTCCAGAGCGCGGAAGACGGGGCGGGCAATCTGTATTTCAACCGCGGACCGGTGGGCCTCGCAGACCTCTACTACGCGGCGGTGACGCGTGACGGTGAAACTCGTGGTCCCGCGGTGCTCGTCTCTGAGCTCAGCGACCCAGCGGCCTTCGACCAGCATGCGACCGTGCGTAAAGATGGGAGAGAGATCTTCCTCGCTTCCACCCGTGTCGGTGGTCTCGGAGGGTTCGATCTCTATACCTCCACTCGCCGCAGCGTACACGAACCGTGGTCTCCGCCAGTAAATCTGGGCGCACCGCTAAACACCACCGTCAACGACCAGCAGCCAAGTCTTTCGAGTGATGCCCGGACGCTCCTGTTTACATCCAACCGGCCAAACGGTTTTGGCGGCAACGATCTGTGGATCTCAACGCGCACGCCAAGTGGGCATTAGCGGTCACCCGTAGGACAAAAAAAAACGGCGCCGGACTCACGTTCCGGCGCCGTTCTTTCGTTAACAGGTAATCAATACCCGGGACGAGACTCGAACTCGTAAGGCCATAGGCCGAGGGATTTTGAGTCCCTTGCGTCTACCGATTCCGCCACCCGGGCGCGGTTTCAATTTAGCCTATGGAGCGCTGTCATTCGAGAGACCTTCCCGCGTGACACCAAGTCCGTGAGCGAGTTTCTCTGGCGCCCAAAAAT
>JACMJB010000421.1 GCA_014380815.1 Armatimonadota bacterium | reverse complement strand
CCTACAAAGGGAAAAATGGGGCGGACATCCGCATCGCGATAGACGTGATGGACGTAGCGTTGCGTCAGGCAGATATCACCCATGTCGCGCTGGTATCGGGTGATTCAGACTTTACCCCCCTTGTGACGAAGCTTCGCGAATCCGGACGGGTGGTGCTGGGAGTGGGGGTAAAGTCAAACACCTCGAACTACCTGGCAAAATCCTGCGACGTGTTCAGCTTCTACGACGATCTCCGCCCGCGAGAAGGAGCCGGGCTGCCGGAACGCTCGATCCCGTCCACGCCGACCGACCCGGTCGCTTTGATTGCGACCGCGCTCGCTGCGCTTGGGAATAAGCCCGTCCCCGGCTCCGCCCTGAAGACGCAGATGCGGAAAATGGATCCCATGTTCGATGAGGTGGCGCTGGGTCACAACTCTTTTCTAGAGTTCCTGCGCTCGCACGAGGAGATTATTGACCTGTACAAGCCTGCTGTCGGGGATGTGACCATCGCCCCTAAGGGGCAGCTTGGCGCGAACAGCAGCGCGAGAAATGGTGCGACTTCTTCCGGGAACGAGGGCGCCGGGGGGCAGCGGGCCTACAATCACCCCGCATATACCCCCTACACCTCCCCTTCCAGCTTTTATGGCGCGCCGTCGGCCCCTTTTGCCCCCACCGCAAACACGGCGACCGAGCGCCTGCGAATCTGGCTTCGAGACAATAACTTTCGTTATGTCCCCAGTGCGGAGCGCCAGCAGATCATCCACGTGGTCTACGACACCTTCACCAGCGCCCGCGAGGAGGAGATCTCTCTCAAAGAGGCAAAAGATCGTCTACACCAATGGTTTGAGGAGAATCGCCCGTCGGTGCCCTGGGAATCTATCAACAGCACGGTGTATCACCTGTTTTATACCTGGTGCTTCTTTTTCGACCGCACCGACGGCAATGACAACAAGCAGCTTTGGGACCGTCGTACCAGCCTGCATTCCGACATCCATAGCGCCGAGGAACTGATGCAGCGCTGTGATCGCGGGATCATTCGGAAGCTCTGGGAGCGGGACCGCAGTGATATTGATGGGGACGCTCTGAACGATTGGCTCTACGATGGTGATGCCGAGCGCCGCAAGCAGATCGGGGAACTGATCGTCAGTGTAACGACCGCTGCGCCCGGACCGGTCGCGGTGGGGGCACCGCCGGGGCGGCAGTACACCGCATAAAGCGGCAGGGAGGGGAGTTTATGGCGAGTCCGGGTTCGGCATGGAGTTTTTGGAAAACGGTCCAAACGGTCTCCCCCAAGGAGATCGAGGAGGAAGCAAGCGCGGCGTTCAAGCTTGCGATTGTCGGTCTACCGGCAGATCGCAAGCTGGTGCGAGAGGCGCTTCTCACGGAGCGGGCAACGGTTCTGGAGCGGGACGAAGCCGAGAATCATCTTCGGGAGTTCGAGACGGCGCCTGATGCCGATACCTCGCGGGCGTTCGCGTTTACGATCTACGCGGGTCCGTCAGGGGAGCCGACCGGAGTGCGAGGCTATAACTCCGTGCCGTTCACGGGAACCGGGGACGAGATCGTCGCCGGCATGCTGGCACGCCGCCCCGACCTTGCGGTCGCCTTTGCCCGCCGATTGCCACGGTTCCGCGTCCCCGCCTGTAATCTGCTGATTCAGGGGACGAGCCGGGTCAACGCGGGGGTAGCGTTGATCTCGGCGCTTCCCGGTGTGTTGCCCATTACCGGTATCATCCTTCCGGCGACCTCGGTCGGCGATGTCATTCTCCTGACAAAGAACCAGATCATCCTGGTCATGCGCCTCGCCGCCGCGCACGGGCAAAAGTCCGCGTACACCAAGCAGGTTAAGGAAATACTAGCGACAGTGGGCGGGGCGCTTGGCTGGAGAACGGTCGCCCGTGAGTTGGTAGGTCTGGTGCCGGCGGGCATCGGGGCAGCCTTGAAAGCGGGGATTGCCTACTCCGGAACCGTGGCCGTTGGTAAGGCGGCACTATTTTACTATCAAACCGGCAAGAAGGCGACCCCTGCCCAAATTCGCGAAGCCTACGACGAGAGCCAGGACGAAGCCAAACGCGCCGTTGAAGCCCTGAAGCAGTGATTGCGCCGGGCTCTGGTTCCAAGGGGGGCGGGAACGGCGGCGCTGTCTGCAGTCAACACCCCACGGAAAGTCCAATGACAATAACCCTATCAGATCACTCCATCTCTCAGCCTCAAGGAAGCGGTCAATCAGCGGCTCGATTTGCTCGGCAGATACCAGGGCGTTCAGGGCAGCCTGGACGGCAGCATCCGGTTTCCCCAACCGTTTCTCGCCAAGACGAAGCAGTGTGGCAAGTGCCTCTTCCACCTTGCCTCGTGCCTCGGCTTCCGCCTTGCCTCGCGCCTCACCTCTCGCGAGGATCGCTTGGTAAGTACTCGACTCTTCCATAGTCCCGCCTTGGCGGGTGTGGTTTCCAGCCGCAGACGATTCTCCGTAGAGCGGATGCAACCATTGCCAGCGGCAGGGTCGCGATCCTGCCATGGAGAACGGGCAATTGGTGCTGATAGCGAAGTAGTGAATTGTATCGTAGAAGGCGCTCCGGCATATTCGGCTTGCTGCTGACCTGAAACTCGATGTGCAGCAGGTAGGGGTTAGCGTCCTGCACGAGCAGAACCTGATCTGTCTCTGCGGTTATCGTGGACACTTCAGACTGAAGTATCTGCGTCCCCGTTCCCCGCAGACCCAAGAACCGACGCCAGTCATCCGGGCGCGTCTCGACAAGCTGCTCCGTGGTGGCGTCGAATGGCTTTGCCATGCTCGGGTTTCGTGGGCCTACCGGTTTCCGGCTGCGAACCGCATGTTTTGCAGCATTCGGAGCTGATAAATGGTCAGAGCGATCAGTATCATGCCCATCATCCAGGCGGCGGCGGTGGCATACCCGAATTTCAGGTACATAAAGGCGTTGTACCAGACCTCCAGCCCGATCGTCGTGGTGGCATTCTCCGGTCCGCCACCCGTCTGAACCAGGATCGGTTCCATGATCTTAAAGGCTGCCACCGTCGCACCCACCAGGTTGATGACGATAAGCGGTGATAGCGTCGGCAACGTGACACGGAAGATCTTGGTGAAAAAACCTGCCCCATCCAGGTCTGCAGCCTCGTACATCTCGTCGGGGATGGACTGGAGGGCGGCGACATAGATGATGGAGGACGGCCCAGCGCTCGCCCAGACCAGCGGCAGAACAACGGCGAACATCGCCTGACTGGGGTCCTGAAGCCACTTTTGCGGTGCAATATGCATCCAGCTGAGAACCGAGTTTGCAAGTCCGCTCGCGGACGGGTCCCAGAACTGCTTCCACAGCATCGCGACAACGACACTGGTAAGAACGGTGGGAAGATAGTACAGCGTCCGAAACAATACTTTGCCTTTGGGAATTTCGTTCAGCAGAAGCGCCGCGATAATCGGCATCACAAAGCCAAGGCCAAGGAGCCAGGCCGTAAACAGGAACGAGTTCGTGATGCCCCGCCAAAAGGTCTCCTGGCTCCAGGCTTCGATGAAATTGTCCATGCCGACCCAGCGGGAGCCACCGAGAATCCGGTAATCCTGAAACGCCATCACCAGGCCACGGCCCAGCGGCAGGTATGCCCAAAGCGCGATGCTGGCGACGGCGGGGACCATGAAGGCCCAGGCGGCAAGATGAATCCGCATTGGGATTGATGGATTCGCCGCAGCTTCCCCGGACGAGCGGCGCAGCCGCGCGACTCGCAGGGTTTCCACGATCAGCCGCGACAAGAGAAAGCTAGCGATGCCCCCAAGAACCGCGACCACGCTCCACGCGATCAGGCGCTGTCGCGCCAGCACTGCAGGTGGGGTGTAGTTTAAGATCTTGATGTTGATCTTGGTGACCGAATCATCAAGGATCTGCTTCGCGGGGCGCTCCGGGTGCAGAACGGCGGTGTCCAGCGGTTCGTTGAGTAGCTTGTAGATGAAGGCCATATTTGGCCCATTAGGTTCGGGAATGCCGTTCGCGAAAAGGGTCTGGCTGGACTTGATCCACTGACGCGAGGCCGGGGTGATGTAGTCTTCGTAGCCGTATTTTTGCAGCTCGACCGGGTTGACGAGTTCGCCAAGTCCGTTCTCCACATACGACTGGACGCGGACCCGCGACGCCTCTTCCGACCCCATCCAGCGGAGAAACTCCCAGGCAGCGGCGAGCTTCGCCGGGTCTTTTACCTGGGCATTGACTGACCACATGGAGGCGTTTAACTCGTTGCCGGTCTTACCGGAGGGACCCCTGGGCATCGGGGCGATCCCCAGCAGGGAGGGATTCAGATCGAACTGATTCATGTTGGCGATGTCGTCGCTCTGGTACGCGAACCACATCCCGACCTTGCCCGACGAGATGTCCTGCTTGCGTGTCGTCGTTCTGCTTGCAACCCCGGTCCAGGCCCTGCCGTCTTTGTCCTTCCAGGGGTTCAGAAGCAGCTTGCGGTAAAACTCCAGGGCCTGCTCTCCCGCCGGGGTGTTGAACCGGGCAAGATAGGTTTTGCTGCCATCCTTGCCCGGTCCGGCAATCTCGCCGCCTGCCGACCAGAGGAAGTTGATCCAGTAGTACGATTCGCTACCCTGTTCGAAGGCAAAGCCCCACTGTCCCTTGCTCTGGTCCGTCAGGGTCTGGGCATACTGATAAAACTCGTCCCAGTTTTGTGGCGGCTTATTGGGGTTCAGACCCGCGGCGCGAAACAGATCTTTTCGGTAATAGAGCGCCTGCACAAACTGGGCAGAGGGGACCGAGTAGAGCTTGCCGTCAATAAAAAGCTCTCTTTTGATCCGGGGCTGAACGCGATCCAGCGCCGCCGGATCCCGGTCGTAAAAATCGTTCAAGGGGCGCAGAAAGCCCTGCGTTGCATAGTTGCGCAGCAGACGCATGTTGACATAAACGATGTCCGGCGCAGTGCCGCCCGCGAATGCCATCAGGATACCGGACTCCGATGCCGGCCCCTGGATAGCCAGAGCCGAGTATCGCTCCAGCCGGATGTCCGGATGCGTCTTCTGGAACTCGTCATAGACCGTCCGGCGGGCACGATCCGAAGCGCTGGTGGCGTTTTTGTCCGGAATCCCCCAGCCTGCATAAGCCCCGCCAACCCGTAGTGTCACCGGTTCCGCCAGGGCCGCTCGCTCTAAAGGTAGGAGCGAAAACTGCAAAAAAAGGAGAACAATAGCGGAAAGAATAGGGGGAAAGCGACGGGGGTATGGCATAACCGAATTGTACGTTTGGCGGGGCGGGGTGTCAAGAGGCACCGCAAACAGGGAAATCAATGACGCGGCGAAGGGGTGTCGCGAGCACCTCCTGCAGCCGGCGAAACGCCAGGTAAAATTTTACCGATCTCCTGTTGCCTTGAGGAACGGACCTGTGCTAAGATTCACCGGTTCTCGTGGTGCTTTTAGGACTTGGCTGCCCAACCCAGGGGCCAAAGGGGAATCGGCCCCACATCAAGGAGTGATGCGCAGTGAAAGTGCTGGAAATATGCGTTCAACCGGATGCCCGGCGCATGAAGCTGACGGTGGAGATGCCGGACCCGGACCGGTTTCTGACGTCGCAGGTCCCTCACCTGCCACGCACGCTCTTTCGACTGTTCCCCCGTCTCGCTATGCACAAATGCGAGAACGGACTGGGCCTCACCTTTCGGCAGGAGTGCCGCCAGACCGAGATCCCACACCTGTTCGAACATCTGATCATCGAACTGCAGTCGCAGGCGCAGCCGACCGCGGTACTGCGCGGTGAGACCGAGTGGAACTGGACCGTGGACCCGAGGGGGCGCTTCCATGTTTCCGTAGATTTTGAAAACGAGCTTCTCGCCCTGGGAGCGCTGCGTCTTGCGGAGCGCTTGATCAATGCACTGGACAAGCGCAACTTGGATGGCATTGACATTGACGCTGAAATGAACCGGCTAAGTGCTCTTGCCAAACTTGGTCGGGAACTGCTCGGGGTGCAGGCAGAGTCACATTGGAACGAAGAGGCAGTCGCGACACGACGGACGCCGAAGCGCGCCTGGGGCACGGTCGCTCTGAGCACGGAACCCGCTGTCTAGAGCCTCGAAGGAGCGGGTGGCTACCGCGCCGTGGTGGCATCGGCACGCCTTAACCGGTACACTTTTTCTAGAACAGGACGGAAAAAGTGATGACTACAGTGGAGGCAGAAACAGCCGCGCCGGTAACAGAAGTGACAGAAGCGCAGGTACTGGCCGCCCTGAGCCAGGTGCAGGACCCCGATCTGCATAAAGACCTTGTGACCCTCAAGATGATCAAGAACGTCAAGATCTGCGAGGGAAGTGTCTCGTTTCAGGTGGAGCTAACGACCCCCGCCTGCCCCCTTAAAGCCAAGATCGAGGCGGACTGCCGCGAAGCGGTCGGCAGCATTCCCGGCGTGACAAACCTCAAGATCGAGATGACCTCGCGGGTCATTGCCCGGCGGCCCCTCGGCGGCAAGCTGATCCCAAATGTCAAGCATGTGATCGCGGTCGCCTCTGGCAAGGGCGGTGTCGGGAAGTCCACGGTCGCGACGAACCTTGCGGTCGCCCTGGCGCAGACCGGAGCCAAGGTCGGTATCATGGATGCCGATGTCTATGGCCCGACCATCCCCATGCTCCTGGGGGTCGAAGACGAACAGATGGAGCAGACCGCGGTTCGGCTTCCCGACGGCAACGTTGTCCCGCGGATTGCCCCGGTCGAGAGTCATGGTGTGACCTGCGTCAGTATGGGCTTTTTGATCGAGCCGGGCCAGCCGGTGGTTTGGCGAGGTCCGATGCTGTCCAAAGTGGTGAATCAGTTCCTCGGCGAGGTCGCTTGGGGCGAACTCGACTATCTTCTGGTAGATCTGCCACCCGGCACTGGTGATGTCACAATGTCGCTTTCTGAGGCGATCCCGCTTACGGGGGCGGTCATCGTGATGACTCCGCAGGATGTCGCCTCCAGTATTGCCGTCAAATCGCTGCGCGCGTTTCAGAAGATGAATGTCCCGATCCTCGGCATCATCGAGAACATGAGCTACTTCATCGCGCCGGACACCGGCAAGTCGTACCATATCTTCGGGCACGGGGGAGGGCAAGAGGCCGCAGAAGAGCTTAAGGTGCCCTTCCTCGGCGAGATCCCCCTCGACATCCCGACCCGGAAGGGGGGGGACGAGGGCCAGCCAGTGCTGATCAGCCAGCCCGACTCGCTCCAGGCCACGGTGTTCCGCGAGGTTGCGGGGCGTCTCGCACAGCAGATCTCCATCCAAGCCCGTCAGTTTCGTCCTCTGCCCGTGATGTAGGGAGTCTCCGCCTCCTCGTCAGACCGAAAGAATCGAAGCGCACACGAGGCCCGCCGGCAATGCCTGCGGGCCTCGTGTGCGCTTCGCGGTTCGAAAGTCCGGAATTTAACTTTTCGCGCTCTGGTGCGCGGGTATCCCCT
>JACMJB010000420.1 GCA_014380815.1 Armatimonadota bacterium | reverse complement strand
CGAAGCCAGGGCGCCCCCCCTTGCAAGGTCCCCCGCCTGTTCGATGGCGAGGCGGACACTACGGACCCGGTTCTGCTGACCCGCCCCGACCCCGCACAGCGCCCGATCTTTCGAGATCGTGATAGCGTTCGATTTGACATGTTTCACGATACGCCAGCAAAAAAGGAGCTCCGCGAGTTCATCGTCCGTGGGCGCGCGCTTTGAGGCGATCTTGAGATCGTCCGGGCCGAGGGGGCGGTAGTCGCGTGTCGAGACCAGAAGGCCGCCGCCGACCTGCTTGAGAAGCAGGCCCTCACGGCCCGGGCCTCTGGAAAGGTCGCCGACCTCCAGCAGGCGCAGGTTCGCGCCCCACTTTCGCTTGGTGGTCAGGGTCTCCACCACGCCATCTTCGTAGCCCGGTGCGACAATGCACTCAAAGAAATTATTCGGTCCGGTAATCTTCGCCGCTGTCGCGGCATCAAGCGGACGGTTCAGCGCGAGAATGCCCCCGAACGCGCTCACCGGATCAGCGGCGCGCGCCTGCACGAAGGCTTCGGCAAGACGGTCGTTCAGCGCGCAGCCACAGGGGTTTGCGTGCTTGATGATGGCCGCCGCAGGCGATTCCCCAAATTCCTTGACCAGTTCCAGTGCGCCGTCCAGATCGTACAGGTTGTTGAAGCTGATCTCCTTGCCACCCGTATCGCGCCGGACCGCATTGCCGATACACGGCTCCGTGATCCGGTCGTCGCGGTAGAAGGCCGCCTGCTGATGCGGGTTTTCGCCGTAGCGCAGGGACTGGGTGCGCGGCAGCGACAGCCGGAAGGTCGAGGGCAGCGCCGCTTCCGTGGTTCCCACGTCGCCGGGGGCAGGGGCGGCGTCCTCTGCGTACACCCGCTCCAGGTAATCGGCGATCCCGGCATCGTAGGCGGCGGTCTGGGCAAAGGCTTTGGCGGCGAGGCGGCGGCGCGTGGCGAGGGCAAGCGTTCCCCGCCCCTCAAGTTCGGCGAGAATGACGGGATAGTCGGCTGGGTCTACGACCACGGCGACCCCGTGATGGTTTTTTGCCGCCGAGCGCACCATGGACGGTCCACCGATGTCCATGTTCTCGATAGCGTCTTCGAGGGTGACATCGGGATTTGCGACCGTGCGGGCGAACGGGTAAAGATTTACCACCACCAGGTCAATTGCAGCGATGCCATGGGCGGCGATGGTCGCCAGATGGTCGGGTTTGTCACGGTCGGCGAGAATGCCCCCGTGGACCTTTGGGTGCAGCGTCTTGACGCGGCCTTCCAGCATCTCTGGGAAGCCGGTCACGTCGTGGATACCGATGACCGGGATTCCCGCCTCAGCGAGCGATTTTGCCGTGCCGCCGGTAGAGATGATCTCGACGCCGCGCTCGGTCAGGGCGCGAACAAACTCCACGATGCCGGTTTTGTCCGAAACAGATACCAGCGCCCGTCGGACGGGGGTTTCTTCCATACGTTCAGTGCCTCACGAAAATCAACAGTCCGTCAAATCGGTCTCAGTATAACCGACGCCGACACGCGGGGGCAACTTCAAAAGGGTCCGGAGCGGCTGCGCCGCGAGCGCAGATAAGCATTACGTTCGGCGTTCCCGGACGCGACATCGGCCCAGATTTCCAGCGGGCTGGCATCATGAGGATTGGGACGAAACCGGAGAAAGCCCAGCGTGTAGCCAAGAATCGTCGCGGGGAGATACAGCGGCCCAAGGAGACGGGCCTGCGTCGTGTGAACCAGTTCGTGCCGCCAGATGCCAGGGTACGCGGTCCGCAGGTCAATCGCGCCCAGTATCCCGTCTCCGACACTCATGCCCGCGTACCCCAGTCGCGTGAAAACGGCAGGCATCCATCCCCCGACAATCACGATCACCTCATTTTGCCCGTCCCAATGCAGCCTGCCGCCCAGCCCGAAGAGCAGAGCGATGAGAGTGTTGGGCAGCGTCCAGAAGTGGCCGATCAGGCGAGGGAGCTTCATGGGGCGTAATCGCCGCTGTCCGCAGGAATGGCGACATACAGATTCCAACTGTCTTGCTCCAGGATTTCGTAGGGGGCGATGCCGCGGTGGAAAACATCGTCGCGAAAAGCGTCCGCGACAAAGGGGAACGTTTCAGCAGGTTCCCGAACCCCGAATTCAGACATGGCTCTGTCTTCCTCTGCGAAAAGTGTCCCGCGCTTCGTTTCGGCTACAGGATACCCCGGGGCGGCATCAGATGGATCTCATCCACACTGGCATCGGCGGGGGCCTCGAGAGCGTATCGGACCGCCGCAGCGACCGCCTGGGGGCGCAGCATCTCGTCGCGGGGCGGACCACCGGGGTTGGCGTCCCAGAAGGGCGTATCTACCGAACCGGGCAGAACGGCGGTGACCCGGATCCCTTCTCGGCGCACCTCTTCCGCGAGCGATTTGGTCAGGCCGTACGCTCCCCACTTGCTCGCGACATAAGCCGCCGAATAAGGAAACGCGACCTTCGAGGCCACCGATAGGATAGTGACGAGATGCCCCCGCTTCCGGGGCAGCATGTCCTTCAGTGCCTCGCGGCAGGTCAGGAACGTGCCGGAAAGGTTGGCGGCGATCTGCGCGTTCCAGTCTTCGAGCGAAACGTCGGTCGTCGGTCCGAACGCCCCGATCCCCGCCGCGCAGACGGCAGCATCGAGAGGGCCGAGTTCGGCGACTGTCGCCCGCACCGCGCGGACCATATCGGCCTCGCTGGTGACATCGGCGACGGTCGCCAAGTGCTCGCAGTCCGTTTCGCGCACCAGTTCCACCAGGGCGTCTCTCGACCGGGCGACCAGCGAAAGCCGCCACCCGGCCTCCGTCAGTGCGAGCGCAGTCGCGCGCCCGATGCCACGGCTGGCCCCAGTAATCAAGCAGACCTTCACGCCAACGCTCCTTATGCTGGGGCAGGATAGACTTTAGATGCAGTTCGAGGCGCGCATGTCCAGCAGGCGCATAAACTCGCTGCGGGTCGCGCGGTCATCACGGAACGCCCCGATCACATGCGACGAGGTTACCAGCGAATTCTGCTTTTCGACACCGCGCATCAGCATACACATGTGCTTGGCCTCGGTGACGACCGCTACCCCCTTGGGCTGCAGCGCCTCCTGCATGGCGCGTCCGATCTCCATGGTCAGCCGCTCCTGTACCTGAAGCCGCCGCGCGAACATATCCACGATGCGGGCCATCTTGCTGATACCCACGATCTTCCCATTCGGGATATAGGCGATATGCGCTCGTCCGTAGAAGGGAAGCAGATGGTGCTCACACAGGCTATAAAACTCGATGTCGCGCATGATGACCATGTCATCATACTCTTCCGCGAAAACCGCATTGTTGAGGATTTCGCCCAGATCCTGTGTGTAACCTCGCGTCAGAAACTTCATTGCTTCCTGCGCGCGGTACGGAGTGCGAAGCAGTCCTTCGCGGTTCGGGTCTTCACCGATCTCTTCGAGGATCGCCCGGTAGTGGTCCTGCATCATTCGATTGTTGATTCTTTTCTTGGGTTTGGAGCGGCAGCAAGGAGACAAACCCCGTGCCGCTTGTGATCTTAACGGACCGGCGCGAGATTTGTTCCCTTCCGACGCGCCAGCCAGTCCAAAGCTAACCTAAAGAGCGGGGACCAGGCTCGGTCCACCAGTCGCGCCGTAGTATTCAAAAAGGTTCCGGTCGGTTTCCTTGACTATGACCCGGTACAGCCTCGCGGGAGCGGGGATGGCCTTTTCCAGGTGGTTCCAGATCGCGACGGTCACGTTCTCAGAGGTCGGATTGGTGTCCGCAAAGTCCGGTGTGTCCAGGTTCAGATGCTTGTGGTCGAAGCGGCCCATTACCTCGCGGTCCAGAACGGTATCCAGCGCGGCAAGGTCTACCAGCATGCCGGTGACCGGGTCTGGATCGCCGACCACCGTGACCTCCACCCCGTAGTTGTGCCCATGACCGTTGGGGTTGTTGCACTTGCCGAAAACCTGCCGGTTTTCGTCCGGGGAAAGCGCGGGGGCGTGGAGGCGGTGCGAGGCGGCGAAGTCAAAAGCGCGGGTCAGTGCGATCATATCCGATGTTTCCTTGTCTCCCAGTGTCAGCGAGGCCCAGAGGGTCGGCGACTCCCAGACCGTGACGCGCGCCAAATGCGCGGCGGGGTTTCGGAAGTGGGACCGGAACTGGTCCGCGACATAGCGGGCGATATTTTCCAGAGTCGGCGGGGTATCCGCGAAGTGTCCGACCTCATGGTTGAGATGCTTGTCGGCAAGCGGGCCGGTGACAAACTTCTTGAGGACCTGATCCACCTCGACAATATTAACCACCATGCCGCTTCGAGGCTCCACCTCACCCGCGACGGTCGCTTCGACCACGTAGTTGTGTCCATGCCCCCACTTCGAGGCCAGCGGACCGAACAGGCGGCGGTTTTCATCCTCGGTTTTGCCAGACAGCCAGTAGGCGTGCCCGGCGGAGAAGGCGACTCTTCGCCGCAGATACATCGTTCCCATAGTCGGTTTTGATTCCTACTCCTACAATACCCAAAGCCGAGGGTTGGTTCCCGCGGCAGGAGAACAGCCCGAATCGGCGGAACCTTTCCTCATGCTTGCTCTCGATGATCTGGACACTCCTGCCACGGACCGTTTGGACGCGATCGCCGATGCGGAGCGGCAGCGGCAGCATCTGCCCGGACTGGCGGTGGCAGTAGCGCGGCGGGGCGAGATCCTGCACGCGGGCGGCTATGGGGCCGCGAGTCTGGAGCTTGCCGTTCCCGTGACCCCCGAAACGGTGTTCTGCATCGGATCGCTGACCAAGCAGTTCACCGCCGCGCTGACTCTGCAGCTTGTGGAGACAGGAACGCTGCATCTGGACGAGCCGGTCTATCCCCACTTCGCGGACCGGCTGGAGGCACGCATACCGAGCGAGTTCCGGGAGGCATGGCGGCAGATCACAGTCCGGCATCTGCTGACGCATACCTCGGGTCTGAAGCGCGATCCCGTGCGGTTCCGCCCGACCGAGAACACCCTGCCTCCTAATTACATCCCGGATCTGTACGCCTGGGCGCGGCAGGAGTTCACCGGAAACGATCTTCTGGACCAGCTTGCCATGCTGCCGCTGGACTTCGCTCCCCCCGGCACGAAGATGAGCTACAGCAACGCGGGCTATACGCTGCTCGGCCTGCTGATCGAGAAGGTGACCGGCCACTCGTTCGCCGCCTGCCTGCGGGAGCGGATCACCGGCCCCCTCGGCATGACCGCGACACGGCTTACCGAGGAAGAGGTGATCCCCCACCTCGCGAACGGCTACACCTGGGCGGGGGAAGAGGAGGGTGGGTGGCGCAAAGGCGGCTACCTGAACCCGACGCGCGATGCCGCCGCCGGGTCGCTGGTTTCGACGGTGCTTGACCTCGTCCGGTGGGATTCCGCCTTTCACGACGATGCGTTTCTGTTGCCTGCAAGCCGCGCCGCCCTCTGGACTCCGGCGGCTCTGAACGACGGGACCACGCTTCCTTACGGCCTCGGCTGGGGAGTCGGGACCAGGGCGGAGGGGGCAGGACCACACCACTGGGTCGGGCATGGCGGCATGTGGGGCGGCTTTACCTCGCACTGGGTGCGCTTCGTGGAGAAGGATCTGACCGTGGTCGCGCTGACCAATCTGGGGATTTCGGGGCGCGTGCCCGGTGGCGGGCAGCGCGGCGAACCCGGTCAGGTCTCCTGGCTGCTGGCGGCGCAGTTTCTACCCGGGCTGCCGCGTCCCGGCAGTTAGCGAACTAAGACGACTGAGCTAGTGACCGGGATGCGGCCCCGCCAGATCGTCCCAGGTGGTCTCGCAGACCGTGACCACGGTGATCCCTGCCGGAGGCGGAGTCTCCTCCGGGGGGTGACTGTTTCGGGATGGGAGATCGCCGTACAGGGCGCGGGCGGTGTTGCGGTCCGAAGCGGTGATCTGGTCCTCGCCGGTCACCTGGAAGTACATCACATCTTCCGGATTCGGGCTGTGCCCCTCGATCCCGAGGATGTGACCGGCCTCGTGGGTCGCGCACTCCCACATCTGGCGGGGCGGCATGCCGCTGTCAATTAAGATACGCGCGGAAATGATGACGCGCGTGTCGCTGCGCAGGTTCCAGGTGGACCGCCCGATCACACTGGGTCCCAGACTGCCCGGCGCGACAAACTCCACCTCGACATCCGCTCTGCCGCTTTGCCGCTGCAGTTCCACCAGATCCCCGACCGCGGGGTTCCACTGCTCGATCCCATCGCGGACCGTTTCCACGACCCCTGTGTCCTCCCCGCTCGGCGGCTGGATATGGAAGGAGACCGTCCGCTGTTGCCAGCGGGCCGGATTGATACTGCCCAGATAGTTGGAAGCGGAGGACAGCGTCTGAGGGGCTGCGCCCCCCCCGCCGCCGCCACTGCCGCCGCCGCAGCCACTCAAAAGGCAGGCAGCGACAGCGAAAACGATACTGGCAAGGGAAGAAAGAGGAAAGAACCGAAACAGGACTGACACGGCAGTCGGGCTGATGATAATTCTGCGGCGATGCAATCAGCGGAGCCTTTCCGAGCGCCGCCTCCGGCCCGAGGGTCAGAAACGCGTTCCGGAGTCTTGGGTTTGGGAGCAGGCTGGTCAAGACCGTCTACGGCGATAGAATCACCGTGGGAATCGCTTTTGGCGACCGCCGGTGTCCAGTCTGACACGACTTTAAGCATCTGTCAAATTTACCAGGGAAGATTTCTTCCGATTCTTGCCGGTGCCTCCGCCGCGTTTTCAGTCTCCGCCCACCCCGTGTCGCGCGCGGGGTGACGGGCGCAATCTGCTGTATCCTGTGGTGAGTGACAACGGATCACAGACCAGATTGGCGGTGCGGCCTGTGGGCGGAAACCTCGCGCAAACAGTCAAACTGATGCAAATTAACCTCTTTTGCGGGCTGAGCGTCCACCGTGGCGAGCAACCGCCCCTGCGCCATTTTCAAACCTACAAGACCGGCGCCCTGCTGGCGTACCTCGCCTTTTACGGGCAGCAGGCACACCCCCGCGAACTCCTGGTCAACCTGCTGTGGCCGGATGCGGACCCCGCCTCGGGGCGCAATCGGCTGACCCAGGCGCTGGTCTGGCTGCGGCCCCGACTGGAGGCGACGGAGTCCGAGCGAGGGACGATCCTGATCTCCGACCGCCAGAGTCTCCGGCTGCAGACCAGCGGAGTCGAGACCGATGTCCGGCTGTTCGAAGACGCCCTGCGGGCCGCGGACTCCAAACTCGGACCCGCCGTGCAGATCGAGGCACTGCGCAGGGCCGTGGACCTGTACCGGGGCGAACTGCTGACCGGTTACTACGAAGACTGGGTCCTCACCGAGCGCCAGCGGCTCTTTGAGCAGTTTCTGCTGGCACTGCGCCGCCTGGTGGCGCTGTACGAACAGACAGAGGCGTTCGACCGGGCGCTGGACTGTGCGCGCCGCGCCCTGGTCGCCGACCCCGTTTCCGAAGAAATCCACTGCGCGCTGATCCGGCTGTTGGCCCTGACCGGTCAGCCCGCGGCGGGGCTGCGGCAGTACCGCGAAATGGAGCAGATCCTCCAGCGAGAACTGGACGAGGAGCCGTCGGCGGCAGCCCGCACCCTGGCGGAGCAGATCCGGCGCAGCGAGCCGCAACTGGTTCGTCTCCAGCCCGGTCTCTGGACTGCCCCGCAGAAGCTGCCCGCGCCGCTGACCCGCTTTTTCGGGCGCTCGGACGAGATCCAGCAGGTGCGCGGGCTGATGGAGGGCGGGCAGGTGAGGCTGCTGTCCCTGATCGGCACGGGCGGCTGCGGAAAGACCCGCCTT
>JACMJB010000419.1 GCA_014380815.1 Armatimonadota bacterium | reverse complement strand
TGGTAGTGGTCGGGTCCACCGGAATATCCAGGAAGCGGCTCACGGGGTCCTCGGCAGCCCCAGCTTGGGCCGCGCCGGTCAGCGCCTTGGGGCGCTGCCCCAGGCGGTAAAACTCCCGAACGCTTTCCAGTATGTCGTCGGTCAAACGCCAGATTTCCGGCGTATCGGCGTTGCGCCGCGCGGACACCATCAGACGCCACATCCGCTCGATAATGTCACCGCTTCCGGACTGCACCACAAAGACCATCGGCTGGAAACCCCCTGACTAAAGCGTGTTCTTCCGGTGTGCTCAGGTGCCGCCGGAATGACGACGATTATACAACGGTTTTGCCGCGTTTTCCGATTTTCCAAACAAAATTTGTAAGTTGTTAGCACTTGAACGAGAGTGCTGCTAAAACGATGCGGGATGAGAGTTCCCTGACCGGGACTGCTTGCGCTCCTAAGGCGTCACTAATTTGTTGTGAGTAAAGAGCAGGTAGAAGAGTGCGCCGCCCAGGGCGAGCCGGTAGATGACAAATGGTAGCGTGGAGTTGGTCCGCAGAAACCTCAGCAGCCAGGCGATGCAGGCGTAGCCGACCAGTCCAGCCACCACGGTCGCGATCGCGACTTCCGGGGCGGTCCAGGTGATCAGCTTCACGGTGCCGGACGCAGTGGATGCGGTGATGGCATCCGGCACTGCTTCCGGCTTAATGACATCTTTTAGCTCCAGCAGGCCGGAAAGAAGGATGGCGGGGATCGAGAGCAGGAACGAGAAGCGTGCCGCCGCCTCCCGGTTCAGGCCCGTGAACAGGGCGCCGGTCAAGGTCGAGCCGGAGCGTGACGCCCCCGGGATCAGCGCGATTGCCTGGGCGAAACCGACAATCCAGCCGTCGCGGATGGTCAGGTTCTCGATCGTCCGCTGGTGCTTGGCAACGGCCTCCGCGATCACAAGCAGGGCCGCCATGACCACCATCATGGTCGCGACCAGCCACAGATTGCGGGCCTCATTATGGATCTGGTTTTTGAATAGGAGACCCAGCACGCAGATCGGGATCGTTCCCAGCAGAACCGCCCAGCCAAGGCGCGCGTTTATATCCGTTTTATCCGCGCCCGGTCTCAGCGAGCGCAGAAAGGCGGTGGTGATCCGGGCAAGATCCTTCCGAAAGTAGAGAATGACGGCAGCGATCGTGCCAAGCTGAACGACACCGGTGAAGGCCGTTCCCGCATCGCCCCAGCCCAGGAGGCGTGGAACGATCTCCAGATGCGCGGACGATGAAACGGGAAGGAATTCGGTTAATCCCTGCACGATGCCCAGGGTAACGGCTTTAACGATGTCAATATCCAAGGGTGGCGCGATTTAATCCTTTACGGAGGGTGAGAGCGGCGCGGTCGCGGAGGCGGTCGTGATCAGAGAGGGGGAGATGGGAGAACTGATGGAGGTCCGAATCGCTCGCTCCAGTCGCAGGATACGCCCGGTCGAGGCCCCCCCGGCACGCTCCGCCGCCCCCTCTGCCGCCACGCGCTCCTGCTGCTCTCGCCGCTTGCGTGGCAGGATCAGGTAGTGCATGACCAGCACACGGGCGAGCGCGGCGACTGGCGCGGCAAGGAACATGCCCATCAGCCCAAAGAACTCGCCACCGATCAGCAGAGCGATGATAATCACGGCGGCGTGCAGGTGAAGACGGTGGCCCAGGAACTTGGGCATGACGAACTTGCTCTCGATCAGATGCAGCGAGGTGAAGAAGACCAGCACCCAGGCCCAGAGCATATTGTTGCCGGTCTGTGCGCCGTACACAAACGAAAGCAGAACAACGGGAATCCCGCCGAGAAGAGGCCCGATCACCGGGATCGCGCGGGTGATTCCGGCAAAGATGCCTAGAATCAGGGCGTAATCCATGCCGATCAGCTTCAAGCCGACCCCGACCGCGACCCCGGCGATCACCGCCAGCCAGAACTGGGCGATGATGTAGTCGCGCAGGATCGCCCCGCCCTCATCAATAATGGCAAGTGTCGGGCGGATCTGCCCGCGTGGTACCAGAAACAGGGCTTCGTTGCGGAGGGCGCGGGCATCCAGCGTAAAGTAAAAAGCCAGAACGGGAATCAGCAGCAACTCGACGATATGAGCCGCCCAGGAGACCGTCGTGCCAAGCGCCCCCGCCACCCAGCCTGCGGGGGAGGGCAACGACTGCTCGGATAACTGCCGCTGAAGGAACGTCTGCACCTCGGGCGGCAGGCCCGCATACATATCTTTTGCCCGGGTGATCTGGTCCAGCAAGGTCTCCCGGTAGACCACCCAGTTCTTTTGCAGATGCGCGTACTCTGCCTCGAAGGGATTGACCAGCAGACGGATAGACCCGAACAGCATCACCGCGAGAAACACGAAGACCAGGGCCGTCGCGATGGTGCGCTGCGTTTTGGGGCGCAAAAACGCGATGCGAAAGCGGCAAAGCGGCTCGACCAGCGCGGCGGCCCCGCAGGCGATCACCAGCGAGATCACCACCGTGGTGACAATGGCGCGGACACGCCACAACAGATACAGACCAAGCACCGTCAGAACGATACGCAGCAGCAGATTCCACAGGGCCGCGACACGGCTCTCAATGGGCCGCATCGGTGCGGGCGCGAGACCATTCGTAGGAAGCGACGTGACCGTGCCGCTAAGGTTGTTCATCAAACCCGTTCTGCCCTTTCGCCGAACTGGGGGATCTATCCCGCTTAGCCCAGCCCAAAAACCTCGAAAACCCATTCGCGGATGCGCCGGGCGGCATCGCCATCCCCGTAAGGGGAGACGGCCTTCGCCATTGCTGCGTAGGCGGCGGGATCACCCAGCAGCCGCGACGCTTCCACAAGCACAACATTAGTATCGGTTCCAACCAGCTTCGCAGTTCCCGCTGTGACGCCTTCGGGCCGTTCGGTGGTTTTTCGCAGCACCAGAACCGGCTTGCCGAGGCCCGGCGCCTCCTCCTGTGCCCCGCCGCTGTCGGTCAGAACGAGGTGCGATGTCTTCATCAAATGAACGAACGGAAAATATTCCTGCGGCTCGGTCAGCAGAATGCGGTCATGACCGCCCAGTTTTGGGATCACCACCTCACGCACGACCGGGTTCTTGTGCAGGGGCAATATGACGCGAGTATCGGGGAACCGCTCCAGTATCTGCAGGATGGCATCGCAGACATGGCCCATCGGCTCGCCCCAGTTTTCGCGCCGGTGCGCGGTGACCAGGAGAAGACGGCCCGGTCGCCCCACAAAGGCGGCGATCTCGGGGTCGTCGAACTGGTAATCCTGCTCGGCGACGGAATGCAGGGCATCCACGACCGTGTTACCGGTGACACGTATGGTGTCCGCTGGCACCCCCTCCGCCAGCAGATTGGCCTGGGAAAGCGTGGTCGGGGCGAAGTGCAGATCGGTCAGGCGCGTGGTCATGCGCCGGTTCATCTCCTCTGGGAACGGGTCCCACTTGTCGTCGGTACGCAGGCCCGCCTCCACATGACCGAACTTCGCACGGGCGTAAAAAGCGGCGAGGCTTGCCACGAACGTTGTGGTCGTGTCCCCCTGCGCGATCACCAGGTCTGGCTTCTCGGCCTCCAAAACCGGGGTCAGCGCGGTAAGCGCGCGGGCGGTCAGGTCGGCGAGCGTCTGCCGGTCCCGCATAAGTTGCAGATCGTGGTCGGGCTTGATGCGGAAGACCGACAGCACCTGATCCAGCATTTCGCGGTGCTGCCCGGTCGAGACGACCACCAGGCGCACCTGGTCGGGATGGCGTGCGAACTCCTGCACCACCGGGGCCATCTTCACGGCATCAGGCCGCGTCCCCAGGACGCAGGCGATGGTAATTCGAGATTTCTGCTTGGTTTCGCTCACGGTTCTTTGCTGCTCACTTCGTGCCCTGCGGGCTGAGTCTCTGGCGGAATTCGGCGAGCCAGGTCGCCCGCCGAATCTGATACCGAATATAGAGGCGATCCTCACCGTGGACGACGCGCATCTCGGAACCCCAGGGGTTCATCCCCAGTTTTTCCAGCACGCGCCGGGAGCCGCGATTTTCGGCATCGGCGTAAGCGGTCACACGGGTCAGTTTCAGCCGTCCGAACCCGCACTCCAGGGTCATTCGCGCCGCCTCGGTCATCAGGCCCCGCCCCCAGTAAGGCTGGGCCAGCAGGTAACCGATCTCCCCTTCGCCACGGATACGCCGCAGGTCCATCAGATCCGTGGAACCGATCATCTCGCCGGTCTCCGCCAGCAGAATGGCCATTCCTAACGATTCCTGCCTCGTTCGGCGGCTCACCTGATCCTGCAGAAAGGGAAGCACGCTCTCGACAGTCGCGGCAGGCTCCCAGGGCAGGAAGCGGGTCACCTCCGAGTCGCGGGCATAGGCAAACATCGCCGGGGCATCTTCGATCATCAGCGGTCGCAGAATCACGCGCTCGCCAACCAGCCGCAGGGTCTCGGCGAATGGGTCCCGTTCGGAGGGCGCTGCCTGCCTTCCTGGTAGGGCTGTACCCCGAAACAAGCTGCTCAGCATGGCGCGGTCACCTTGCCCACATCCAGGCCAGCGCCAGAGCGGCGACGCAGCAGGTGGCGGTCAGTCCATAGATCGCCCAGACCGCCTGCTTGACCGACATTCCCCGGTCCCGCAGCCGGTGGTGGATATGGGTCCGGTCCGCGACCGTCGCTTTTTGCCGCAGCACCATGCGCCGCCCGACCACATACAGTCCATCGAAGACCGGGACCCCCAGCACGAGCAGAGGAATCACGATCGAGATCGCGGCGGGGATCTTGAAGGCCCCGACAACGGCAAGCGAGGCAAGCACAAAACCCAGAAACTGCGCCCCGACTGTCCCCATGAAGATGGAGGCTGGATTATAGTTATGCCGCAGGAAGCCGACACAGGCACCCGCCAGGGCCGCCGCCATGAGCGCGACCGCGACATCCCCGCGCGCCGCCGCCATCAGGCCCATAGTGGTGGCCGCAATCGCGCACACCCCTGCCGCCAGCCCGTCCAGCCCGTCCAGAAAATCGAAGGTCTTCGCAACCAGAAAGATCCATACCATCGTGACCAGGACCGACAACGCGAACGGAAGCTCGATATAGTTCTGCGCGGTGTAGCCACTACCGGTCCCCGCGAACGGGTTGGTGACGCCGCCGATCCGCGCACCCAGCAGGGCGGCGATCAGCCCGCCAACC
This sequence comes from Armatimonadota bacterium, assembly GCA_014380815.1. Taxonomy (GTDB): domain Bacteria; phylum Armatimonadota; class Armatimonadia; order Armatimonadales; family Armatimonadaceae; genus JACMJB01. The sequence continues at coordinate 464 of JACMJB010000419.1, read as the reverse complement.
AGCAGCGAGAGCATCTGTTGCCAGGGTTTCAGGTCACCCTTGTCATCGAGCAGGCCGACCGCGGCGACCAGCGATGCGCCCAGCAGAATCCCCAGGATCGGGTGCTCGCCCCGGCCCACGGCGACCGTCAGTTCCTGCCCGGCCAGCGGGCGCAACAGCAGCACCGTAATCAAGAACCCCGCCACCATCGCGAGGCCGCCCCAGAGCGGGATAGGATGGTCGTGGGAATCGCGCCCCCGTACCTCGCGGATGACGCCGAAGCGCAGGGCAAGTGCTTTCACAAACGGCGTCGTCGCCACCGCGATCAGACCCGCGAACAGGCCCGCAATCCCCATTTTAATCAGCAGCGATGTAGCGATCATGGCTTTCCCCGAAATCGGAAAACAGTTCTGGTTACAACTGTCGTCATCTTACCGCATTTAGCGTACCAGAAGGTCTTCCGACATCACCGGCTGCGTCGTCTC
>JACMJB010000418.1 GCA_014380815.1 Armatimonadota bacterium | reverse complement strand
TCTTCGACCGGGGCTGCCGCGCCGCCGCCACTCGACGGGGCCGCTGCCGCGACCGGGGCCGCCGCCGATACGCCAAACTCGTCCTGAAGCGCCTTCACCAGTTCGGAAAGCTCCAGCACACTCATGCTCTTGACGGCGTCAATCAGCTCGTCTTTGGTAAATGCCATTGTCTTGATTCCTTAAGATCGGTAACGTGGAGACCGGGACGCGGACGCCCCCATCGCCGGAGAAACGAAAACCCTATGCGCCTTCGGCCTGTCTTTTGTCCGCGACCGCCTGCAACGTATAAACAAAGTTCGCGACGATGCCATTCAGCGTGCTGACGAGACCGGTGATCGGTGAGTTGAACGCGCCCAGCATCTGCGAGATCAGCACCTCACGCGGCGGGACCTTCGCGAGTGCCTCCACCTGAGTGGGGGTATAGAACTTGCCGCTGATCAGACCGCCCTTCACCTTGAACGGGGTGTTGCGGTTCGCCACAATGTAGTCGGAGATCACCTTCGCCGCCGAAACCGGATCGCCGAGGGCGAAGACCGCCGCGGTCGGGCCGTTCAGGGTCTCTTCGAGCTGTGCGTTTGCCGCGAGGTCGTCCCCCGCCGCACGCTTGAACAGCGTGTTTTTGACCACCGAGAAGTCCGCGTCCGCCTCGCGAAGCTTCTTGCGAATATCGGACATCTGCGGCACGGTCAGTCCGCGGTACTCCGTCAGGACGACCGCCTGACTCCGAGTGATCAGGTCGCCGGTCTCATCGAGGACACGGGTCTTGACCGAGACGTTTTTCTTACCGATCTGCCGTGAAATTGAGGATTTAGCCATATATTTCACCTCCTTCCAAATTCGAGCATTATCGGCAATCAAGCCGAGACAACAAAAAGCCCCCGACCCGAAGAAGGATCGGAGGCCACACGTTCTCGCTCTTGTCACTGGGAAGTGAAACAAGGAACACAGTGTCTGCTCCCACCTCGGCAGGCGGACCATTCGGTCCCTTAGGCGCTCAGTAGCGCACCGGCTGTCTTCGGCGAAGGGCGTACCGCAGCCCAAAGGGCGCGGCGCAAATCGTTACCGGAGAGAAGGTTATCACGGTCCCAGTCGTTCGTCAAGCACTGGTTTCCGCAAAGCAGATTTGCCAGATATTGACAGGCAATGGTTTATAGGTTAACCGATTTGGTAGTAAATTTCCGCACCCGGGTTTTTTTCACTAACTTTTCGTGTATGATGATTGAGATTAAGGCCAGATAATTCCTAGTGCAAAGCACCACGCGGGATACTTTTCTAGGGCGCAACCGAAAGCTAGAGCCGCAGACCACAGTCTTAACTCAACCGACACCTAGAAAGGGTTGTTGTGCTGTGCAAGAGATTCCCTTGTTTAAAGTTTTCATGTCACCCGATGTCGCGGGACCTGTCAGTGAGGTATTGCAGTCCGGATATGTTGGTCAGGGCCACCAGGTAGATCGCTTCGAGGCGATGCTGCAAAGCGCTCTTCAAACCCCCTATGTCGCAACCGTCAACAGCGGCACCTCCGGTCTGCAGCTTGCGCTTCACCTTCTGCGCCGCGGCCCGGATGGCAAGCCCGTTCTGAAGGGGGCACCGGAGGCCGCTGACGGAGACGAGATCATTTCAACCCCGGTCACCTGCACCGCGACGAACTGGGCGATCCTGGCGGATCGGTTCAAGATCAAATGGGCAGACGTTGATCCGGACACTGGCAACCTCGACCCGGAGGATGTGCGCCGGAAGCTGTCACCGAGTACAAAGGCGATTATTGCTGTTCACTGGGGGGGCTTCCCCTGCGACCTCGCGGCGCTTCGCTCGGTGCAGGAAGACTGCTTCGATCGTTTCGGCTTCCGTCCGACCATCATCGAAGACTGCGCGCATGCCTGGGGTTCACGCTATGCCGACTTGCCGCTTGGCGGTCACGGCAACCTTTGCGTCTACAGCTTTCAGGCGATCAAATCATTGACCACTGGTGATGGGGGCTGTATCGTCCTTCCTAACCAGGCTCTGGATACCCGGGCGCGGTTGCTGCGCTGGTATGGACTCGATCGCACCAACAGCAAGGACTTCCGATGTGAGCAGGATGTCGCGGAGTGGGGTTACAAGTTCCATATGAATGATGTGAATGCGACCATCGGTATCCACAATCTGCCTCATATCGAACCGCTGATCGAAGCCCAGCGTCAAACCGCGGCACACTATGACAGCGCTCTGGCCGGGGTCGCCGGCGTCCGGCTGCTGGCATCCAGCGATCCAGATAGGGTCCCGAAAGGGGTCCGCTCATCTTACTGGCTGTACACGATCCGTGTGGACCGCCGCGATGATTTCATCTGCAGAATGAAGGAGCGTGGGATCGGGGTCAGCCGTGTCCATGACCGTAACGACAAGCATACCTGCGTTCAGGATTTCCAGACTTCGCTGCCGGGGACCGATGCCTTCTGCGGCGATATGATCTGCATTCCTTGTGGCTGGTGGGTGACACCGGAGCAGCGCGAGTACATCGTGGAGACGCTGCGCGAAGGCTGGTGACCCTGGTTCTAAGGTACGCCGGATTTCCGGTACTGCGTCTCCCATTTTCGCAGGTGTGAGGCGGTGTAACCCAGCTCTTTCAGGACAATGATGGAGGCAATGAGCCGATCGCGCGCGGAAGCACTTCTGCCGTTGCCAAGGACCGCCCAATGGGTCCGGTTCTTGATCAGACTCCAGAGGTAGGGGCCGAAAAGCGAGCCGGTGTTGCCTTGTTTGTACCAGTAGATGGCTTCGCTTTCGGCATAGCGACCAAAATCTGTTCCGAGGTTGTAACGTTTGATCGGATGGTCCACGGTGGCATCCGGGATAAAGGCGAAGGTCTCGCCCAGGCGCAGGAGGCGCTCCCGAAACTCGACATCCTCCATATAGGCGATGGGGAAGGCCTGGTCGAACCCCCCCACCGTCTCAAACAGGGTGCGCCGTATGCAGAAGTTACAGGACCAGAGTCGTCCCCCCGTGAGGTTGACCGGGGCATCCTCCAGAGGGCTTGTCAAGGGGCCGGAGGAACAGGTGGTTCTGCCCTCGAGGACGCTGCCGTTTGCGTCGCTGCGGATGGCGTCCGCGAAGCTTGCGAGCCACTCCGGGCAGGGAAGGCAGTCATCATCGGTGAAAGCAATCCAGTCGCCCGCAGAATTTCGAACGCCACTGTTTCGGTTCGAGGCGGGGCCGCGGCGAGGACCGGGGCACCAGCGCGCCCAGGGGAAGTGCTTGCTCAAGAGCAGTTTTGCGGCCTCGTCTCGTCCGTCATCGGTTACAATCACCTCGTACTGCTCGGGCGGCAGGCTTTGGAAGCCGGGAGCGAGCCTTCCTAGGCACAGCCGAAGCGAGTCGGGACGGTTACAGGTCGGGACCACGACGCTTATCAGCAAATTGGAGGATGCTTTGACCATGGAACGAGAACCGCGCCATTGTAACATGATTTCATCGAACGAAAGCCGCCGCCGGTGACCCTTGTCCGCCGCGACGCCGCAAATAACTCCGGACCCACCGCCCCGCCCGTGCCACGCGTCACGGCGCTGACCGACCTGACCCATGATGCCGTGAATATCGCCTTGGTCCCGCTGATCCCTCAGAGTGCAGTCCGCATTCTGGATGTGGGATGCGGCACCGGCGCATTCGGCGCTCATCTCAAGATCGGTCGCGCGGACCGAACGGTTGTTGGAGTCACCATCTCCGAGCGCGAAGCGGAAGAAGCGAGGACCCACCTGGACCAGGTCCGGGTCTGCGACCTCAACCGGGACACTATTGCCGGGCTGGGCACTTTCGACGTCATTGTTTGCAGCCACGTCCTGGGCTACTTTTACCGTACGGAGGCGGTACTGGAAGCGCTGAAGACAAACCTCGCTCCAGATGGCTTGCTGGTCGCCGCGATTCCGAATGTTCTGCACTGGCGTCAGCGGATCGAGCTGCTCCGAGGCCGCTTCGATTACACCAATTACGGGGTCCTTCACCGCTATTATGTCCGGTTCTTCGACCGCCGAAGCGCGTACACCACGCTGGAGGCCGCCGGTTATGAGGTCGTGGAGCGGGCCGCGGACGGTTACTTCCCGCTGCCCGGACTTCGCTCGGCTGCCCCCCGTCTTGCAGCGGGTGCGGACCGCCTGGCAGTTCAGCTTCGCCCCGGCCTGTTCGCGACGCAGTTTTTGGTGGCCGCCAGACCGCGTCAGGCTTCGGAGAAGGATCGCGAATGAGACAGCCACCGCCCCCTTCTGCTCCCGCAGGCCGTCAGGGCCGAGCGCAAGAGGCGCGCGAGACCGAGCGCCGCTACGACAATGTCGCCGATGTCGTCTTCCTCAGCGTCAATATGCCGGTCCTGGAGTGTATTCCCGCCGGGGTGCGCCGCGTTCTGGATCTCGGATGCGGCGCGGGAACGCTTGGAGCCTGTATCAAGGAGCAGCATGGCTGCGAGGTGGTCGGCGTAACCATCGGTCCGGAGGAGGGGGCACTCGCCGCTTCCGTGCTGGACCGAGTGGTGATCGCGGACCTGCGCGACTATGATTTTCGAGAGCTGGGAAGTTTCGATTGCGTCGTCTGCTCCGGGGTACTGGGCTATCTGCAGAATCCGGCCGTGGTGCTGGACAAGATTCACGATTGCCTGACCCCGGATGGCGTGCTTGTTGCCGCGATTCCGAATATCCTGCAGCTCAAACAGCGCCTCGAATTTTTGCGGGGCCGGTTTCGTTATGCTCAGGGCAAGGTCCTGGACAAGTTCTCGGTTCGGTTTTACGATCGGCAGACTGCCGCCGAACTGCTTGAAGATGCGGAGTTCGGGATTATTCGGCGCTTCAGTCGCGGCTATATTCCGCTTCCGGGCATTCGGCGTCTTCTTGGTCCGACAGCGGGTAAAATAGACCAGGCCGTCGCAAATCGAATGCCGGGTCTGTTCGCCACCCAGTTCTATTTTGTGGCGCAATCGCAGCGGAGTCCAAAGAGGTGACCCTGATCTCTGATTCGGCAAAACCGGCAGTCACGATCCTTCTCCCGACGTTCAGCCGGGCGCATTATCTGCCCTTTGCTCTGGAGAGCGCCCTTCAGCAGACGTTTCAGGACTTTGAGCTGATTATCCTCGATGACGCCAGCACGGACGACACGGAGGCCGTAGCGGCTCGTTACGTGGAGCGAGACTCGCGCATCCGGTACGTCCGTCACCCCCACAATCTCGGCATCACTCGCAACTGGCGGTTCGGCCTGGAGGCGGCCTCCGGCGAATTTCTCTGTTTTTTGGAAGACGACGATGTTTTTCTGCCGGATTTCCTGGAGAAAATGACGGCTCCGCTTCGCCGAGACCCCTCGCTGATCCTTTCTTTCTGCGACCACTGGAACATGGATGCGTCCGGCAGTCGGCTGCACGCACGAACCGAAGAGTTGTCCCGTGTCTTCCGCCGCAACATCCTGGCAGAAGGGGTCGTTGCCGATCTGGTCCAGACCGCTATTCTCGATACCAGCATCGGGATCACCGCCGCCATGTTTCGGCGGGAGCACCTGCGCTCCGCATTCATTGATGATCGGGCGCTCGGTGGAATTGACCTCTGGTTCCTGTATCAATGCGCAAAAACAGGGCGCGGCGGATGGTACCTGCCGGAACGATTGATGGAATACCGATTGCACAGCGCGGGTATGAGCCATTCAATGCCGGCACTGATGGGTCTTGGTCACCTCTTCTTGTACGAGGAAGCGCTGAAAGATCCCGCCAACGCCCGCCTGCGTCCGGCGCTTCGAAAACGATTCGCGGAGACGGCGGCATCGCGCGGTATCCATCTGCTTCAGACCGAGAAGCCGATGGAAGCACGGCGGGCACTACGGCTTTCGCTGAGAGCGAAGGTGACCCTGCGAGCGCTGACAGCCTGTGCCCTGACGTTTTTGGGGATGCACGGTTCGTCCGCGACGTCAACCATTCGTC
>JACMJB010000417.1 GCA_014380815.1 Armatimonadota bacterium | reverse complement strand
CCGTCAAAGAGCTTGCCGCGATGGTGGCACTCTATCGCCCCGGACCGATGGCGCATATCCCCCGCTTCATCCGCTGCAAGTTCAACCCGGATCAGATCCAGTATGCGCACCCCTGGCTCGAACCGATCCTTGAGGAGACCTACGGGGTAATCGTCTACCAGGACCAGGTGCTGAAGATCGTGCAGGCCATCGCGGGCTTCAGTCTGGGCCAGGCCGACCTGCTGCGCCGTGCCATGGGTAAGAAGAAAGCCTCCGAAATGGAGAAGCAGCGCGAGAACTTCCTTAAAGGCGCCTCGGAAAAAGGGGTCGGCAAAAAGATCGCCGAGCAGATATTCGGCGAGATCGAGCCGTTCGCGGGCTACGCCTTCAATGGCGCTCACGCCGCCTGCTATGCGATGGTCGCCTATCAGACCGCCTATCTGAAGGCGAATTATCCCGCCGAATATCTCGCCGCCCTGATGGGCACCTATATAGACAACAGCGAAAAGGTCGTCACGACACTCGAGGAGTGCGGACGACTCGCGGTCCAGGTGCTCCCGCCCGATGTCAACGAATCCTCGGCGGACTTCACCGTCCATGCCCCCACGGAGCCGCGCTACACCGGGGCCGTCCGCTTCGGGCTTGTGGCGATCAAAAACGTCGGCAAGGCCCCCGTCGAGGCCATCCTCGCCGCCCGCGAGAAGGGCGGCAAGTTCGCCAGCCTGGAAGATTTCTGCACCCGCGCCTTCGCCGAAGGGCTGACCTCAAAGTCCGTGATCGAGATGCTGATCAAGGCCGGGACTTTCGCCTCGATTCACCCGAACCGGCGCGCGCTCCTTGAAACCCTAGACGACTGCTGCAACTCGGCCTCGCGCGGCGCGAAAGACGCCCGGGCCGGTCTGATCTCCCTGTTTGGCGATGCCGCACCCGAAGACGCCGCGGGGACCCAGGCGTCCGCCTCCCTCCCCAGTATCACTGACTTCTCGCGCGGCGAACTGCTGGGCATGGAGAAAGAACTGCTCGGTCTGTACCTGTCTGAGCACCCCTTGAAGCCGTTCGAGCCGGAATTGCGCCGCAAGCACAAAGCGATGCGCCTCGATGCCGTGAAAGAGACCCAGCCGAACCAGGAGATCACCGTTGGGGGGCTGATCACCGGGGTAAGAACAGTGTTCACCAAGAAGGGCGAGGCGATGCTGTTCGTCACCCTGGAGGATACGTCGGGCGTGGTATCCGTTACCTGCTTTCCCCGCACCGCAAGCGAATACGGCAAAAAGCTGCTGATGAACGCGGTTGTGGTCGTGAAAGGCAAGGCGTCCCACCGGGAACGGTTCGGCGGCAAGGCGCAGGCGGGCGCGGAGGAGGAAGAGAAGACCGCACAGGTCGAGGTGCTGGCGGACCGTGTTGAAACGATCGTCGAGAACGCGATGGCTGCTGATGCCCGCCCGCGTTCCGTCCACATCCGCATTGACGGCGCGACCCGCAATATGCTGCGGATGCTCCGCGAAACACTGGTCGTCCGCGAGGGAGGGTCACCGCTTTATCTTCGCGTCGAGACCATGGGCGGCGAGGTGCGCATCAAGTCGCCACTCCTTGTGGACCCCGACGATGCCCTGATCGAGCAGGTGCGCCGCATGATGGGCGGCGGGCCACGCCGTGCCTGGGTTGAGTAGGACGTTATGGGACGGAAAGCGTCCTGGTCGCGCGCCCGGGGCCAGAGACCCGCAACCGTCCCCCTACCCCACGGTCCAATCGGCGATGACGTCGCGAATCCCGGCCCGCTGTCGCAGGGCTTTCAGCAGGCCGGTGATTCCGGTCTCCAATTGCTCCTCATGACCGCGCATGGCCCGAACGCGACCGTGCAGGTGAATGACGCCGTGGCTGGCGGTGACCTGGACCTCACCGCAGTCAACGCTATGTCGGCCCATCTCGCGGCGAACGGCGCGACAAACGTCCAGATTCTCGGTTCTCGCTTTGTTCACAAACTACCTCGCTCGTCCTCGAATATTCTTGGAAGCAGCGCAGCGATTGTCGGATTTGGAGCGGCGGGTTACCAGGCGACAATGGCAGCGATTCCTCTCCGTTAGGGTACCACGAGTAGCAAGGCCGAATTCTTCTCGCTTCTCTCCCACCTCAAGATTTTACGCGATTTAAACTCCGCTTAACAGAGAAGCGTCCGTATTTGGTACACTTTTAAGGGTGGCCTGCCGACAGTGGTACCGTGTTTGGTACTTTCGCACCTCGCGGACGATGGGAAAATAGTGAGCAATTTTATCTATTTGGAGATCGCAGCGACCCTGCGCGGACGGATCGCGCGCGGAGATTATGCCGGGGGCCGGATGCCGTCCGAGCGCAGCCTGACCAGTGAGTTCGGGGTTCAGCGGGGCACGATTCGGCGCGCGCTGCTGTCCCTGGAGCAGGAGGGGTTGGTGCGCCGCGATTCGACGCGGCGCGGGACGCTCGCCCTTCCCCATACGGCGCTCGCGACCCCGACCGAAGCGCTGCGCACCAGTGGCGGAATCGCGCTGGTGATCGGCAGAGCCAGCGATACCACGGCTCCCGGGGACATCGCGCGCGGACTCTCTCAGGTGGTCTCGGACCGGAAGCGATTCGTGGCCTGGCTGGATACCCCTACCTTCGCGGGGCACGCCGAGGCCGAGGTGCCGGAAGTCGCGGAGATGACCGACCGGGGGGTCGCCGCGGTCGCGCTCTGGCCGGAGATTCCCGCGCCGGTGGAGAAGCTTCGCCGATTGCGAGACGCCCTCCCCCTGGTTCTGCTGGACCGGCGGGTGCCGGGCTTTGAATCCGATTTTGTGGGCATTGATGATTTCGGCAGTGGCCGCAAGATCACCGAGCACCTGCTCACCCTGGGACACCGGCGGATCGGTTTCCTGAGCAGCGCGCCGCACGCCTCCACCGTCCTGGCACGCTGCCGGGGCTGGGCCGCGGCGCTGGCAGAGGCAGGGATCGTCCCGCTCCCGACCTGGACGCTGCACCGACAGCAGGAGGGGGTAAGAACGGAGTCCGATGCGGCGGCGCTGGAGGCACTGCTGCGCCCCGCTAGTCCAGAGGCTCTCAGTGCGGTTGTCTGCTCCAACGACACGGTCGCCGCCGGGGTAATGCAGTTCCTGCGTCTGCGTGGGCTGCGCGTGGGCGAAGATCTCGCGGTGACCGGGTTTGGAAACACCTTCCCCTCGCTGCTGGATGCCCTTGGCCTGACCACGGTCGCGCAGCCATTCGAGGCCATCGGACAACAGGCGGGCGAGGTCCTGCTTTCACGCCTGGACGGCACGGCGGACCGGGCACCGCGTGAGATCGAACTGCCTGCCGAGATCGTCGTCCGCAGTTCCTGTGGCACGGCCCCGATACTGCGCCGCTACTGAGCGTATTGCTCTTTTGATGCGCCGCCCCGCAACGCCTCCCGAAGCACAGGTGGGATGCACGATGCTGCTGCCATCCAGCGCAGCGGAATAACGCACGGCGCGAATAGCGCGGCACAGAAGGAAGGAACCCGAGCGGGCACGAAGAGTAGGGCATGAGCCAAAATCGCCGTGCCCTTCTCTTCTCTCTTCTGCTGCTGCCGATCGCCCTGGCGCCGCACGCCCGTGCGAAGGAGACGCCGCATACCCCGCCGATGGGAAGCGCCGAACGGCGTCAGATCACCGATGCCCTGCGGGTGCCGGTGGCAAAAGCGCTCAAGCAGAAGGTGGTCTTCGAGATCCGCCGACTGAAGGTCCTCCAGGGGTGGGCATTTCTGGATGGCGCCCCTCGCCAGCCAGGCGGCAAGCCGATCAATTACGAGAAGACCCCGTACGCCGAAGCCAAAAAAGAGGGAGCGTTCGATGATGGCGTCGTCGCCCTGCTGAAGCGATCTCCCAGAGGGAAATGGACGGTAGTGACCTATGCCCTGGGGGCGACAGACGTGCCCTACGTGGACTGGGACCGGCGCTACCGTGCCCCCCGTGCCATTTTCGGACTTCCCCCCGGCGCACGGTGACCTGGGTGCGGGGCGACACATCCGCACAAAATATCGGCGCTAGTCCGCCGTCTTTGCCCGGCTGCTCGATGTCGCGAAACCACTGCCGCGCGGGCGGGTGAGCGTGGGGGTCGCCCCGTTACCGTTGCCATTGCTGCTGCCGCCGCCATTGCTGCCGCCACTGCCCCCGCCGCCGTACAAGCCCTCGATGTCTTTGCTTCGGCGGCGGCCCAGGCGGCCAAACCAGTTCGAGATGTCGTCGAAGACGGTGTATGTACAGGGAATGACCAGCAGCGTCAGCAGAGCCGACAGCGTCAGCCCCCCGATAATGACGACGCCGAGTGGCTGCCGGAACTCCGACCCGCGCCCCAGCGCCAGGGCGATGGGGAGCGCGCCGAAGATCTGCGCGAGCGTTGTCATCAGGATCGGACGCAGACGCGTCGGCCCGGCCTCGGTCAGGGCGTCCTCGCGCCGGTAGCCGCGCGAGCGCAGTGTGTTCGCGAAGTCCACCAGCAGAATGGCGTTCTTGGTCACCAGACCCATCAGCATGATGACGCCGATCATGGCGATGATCGAGAGCGGAATGCCCGAGATCAGCAGAGCGAGCAGTCCGCCGACCAGCGCCTGCGGGATCGAGAGCATAATGATGAACGGGTACAGGACATTGTTGAACAGGGCGGCCATCAACATATAGACCAGCAGGATCGCCAGACCCAGCGCAGCGATCAGGTAAGTGCCCTCCTCGCTCAGGCTGTTGGCCTCCCCCTGCCACGAGTAGGTGGCGCGGCCCAGGTTCAGCTTTTTGATCTGCGGGTCAATCACCTGCTGCATGTTGCCGATCACCTTGCCGGGTGCCAGATACGCGCTGACCGTCACCTGACGCTGGCGGTTGCGGCGGTCAATCTTGACCGGGCCGCGCCCCTCGATCACGCTTGCCACGTCGGAGACCCGGATCGGACTACCGTCCCGGTTGCCGACGATCACTGTCCCGACATCCGCAATCGAGCTTCGGTCCAGCTTGGCATACTGGACGCGAATGTCGTACTGGTTGCCCGAAGCGTCGTCGCGGAATTTGGCGTTGATGTTGCCCTGAACGGCGTCCTGTAGTCCCTGGGACACCTGCTGAACGGACAGACCGAGGTCCGCGGCCTTCTGACGATCCAGACGCACCTGGACTTCCGGCTGGCTCGCCTTGTAGGAAATATCCGGCGACAGCACACCAGGGGTGTTCTCTAGGACCTGCTGGATCTTGTTTGCGTCGGCGACCAGTTCCTCCAGGTTCGGGCCGCTGAGCTGGATCTGCACCGGGGCCGCCGCACCGTTAAAGCCGGAGACTTCGGCGGCGACGATCTTAGCGCCGGGAATGGGAGCGATCCGCTTTCGCACCTCTTCCGCCACGGCGACATCCGTGCGGGGGCGCAGGTCCGAGGAGTCCTTCCAGAACTGGATGCGGTCCAAAGTGCCCAGCTTGTCTTTGAGGGTTAGACGGACCTGACCGTACTGGGTGCCGGTGTTGCCACCTCCCCGAAACCCACCCGCAGCGGTCGCGCCCGCCGAGGTTTCTATATACTTCACATCCGGCATATCGCGAACCTTGTCCTCGACCTGCTTGAGGATGCGCGTGGTCGCCGCGATCGAAGCGCCCGCGGGAAGCTCGACGGTGAGCTGCACCTGCGCCTGATCCTGCCCCGGCGCGAACCGAAAGCCCAGTGGCTTGCCCAGCGTTCCGGCCCCCAGAGCGACCAGCACCGAAATGCCCGCGGCGATCCCGCCCACGAGCATCGGCTCAAAGACCCAGTTGCGCCGCGCACCGGGGCGCACCGCCGAGCGGTTTCGCAGCAGGCTGACAGCCGTGATCGCAACCGACCCGACCAGGATCAGGGCGGCGAGAGTGAAGCCCGCGCTCACCGCGCCCGCGCCCTTGCCCGCCTGCGCCATCCACAGAATAACCAGGACCAGCAGCAGATTCCCGATGAAAATGACCGTGCCCCGGTGATGCAGCGCCCAGACCAGCGCACGGCGGTACCCGTGCTCCAGCCGCTCATAGAAGCGGTTGACCGCGCCGAAAAAGCCGGTGGCGACCTCTACCTGCTCCCCCTTGCGGTACCAGCGCGAGGCAAGCATCGGGGCAAGCGTAAAGCTCATCAACAGCGAGAACAGCGTCGCAACCGCGACCGTGATTCCAAAGGAACGGAAGAACTGGCCCACGATCCCGCCCATAAACGCGACCGGCACGAACACGACGACATCCACCAAAGTGATGATGACTGCGGCGAGGCCGATCTCACTGCGCCCATTGACAGCGGCCTCCTGCGGGGTCTCGCCCATCGCCAGGTGCCGGAAGATGTTCTCCAGAACCACGATGGAGTCGTCCACCAGGATGCCGACCGCGAGCGATAGGCCGAGCAGGGTCATTGTATTGAGCGTGAAGCCCAGCGCATACATCACCAGAAAGGTCGAGATGATGGAGGTCGGGATGGCGAGAGCGACAATAGCCGTTCCGCGCAGGTTGTGCAGGAAGACGTAAACGATAACGACCGCGAGAAACGCACCCAGGGCGAGCGTCACGATCACGTCGTTCAGATTCTCCTGCACCTCTTCGGACTGATCGGTGGTGGTGGTGAAGGCGACATCGGCGGGGACGATCCGCTTCAGCGCCTCGAGCTGCTTCTTGACGCCTTCAGCAGCCTGGACTGTGTTGCCGTCGGAGGTCTTCACGATCGCGAGGGAGACCGTGTCCGAGGTATTGGGTAATTTGGCGGTGTCCGCCTCCCCCGCCCCGCGCTCCGCGATTCCGGCGTTCGACGTTCGCTCCAACACGGTGTCGCGGACTGTCCCCAGGTCCGAGATCAGCACGGTGCGGTCCGCGCTGCCGTTTTTGCCCGCGAAGCTCAGGCGCGTGCTGGCGATCTCGGTGGCGGACTTGAACTCATCAATGACGCGCACCGAGTAGTAGCGGTTGCCCTCCGTGATATTGCCGGAGGGCACATTCAGGTTCTGGGCGGCGAGCGCGGTGGCAACCTCGGAGACGGTCAGACCCAGGGCATCGAGTCGGCTGCGGTCGAGCGAGACCTGGATCTCACGGACATCGCCGCCAGTGACATACACCGCGGCGACCCCGGGCACCTGGCCCAGGTAATCCTTGACCGTGTTATCCGCGAGGTCGCGCAGGTCCCGCGACGAGCGACCGGTCGAGGAGCGCATGGCGAAGTACAGGATCGGGTCCGAGTTGGCATCGGCTTTGCTGATGGTCGGGGCGTCGGCATCGTCGGGAAGTACGCGGCGGACACCGTCCACCTTTTCGCGAACATCGGAGGCCGCCACATCAAGGTCCGTTCCCAGGTAGAACTCGATGGAGACGGACGATACCCCCTGCTGCGATACCGAGGTGATGTTCTTAACACCAGAGACCGACGAGACCGCATCCTCGATCGGTTTGGAAATCAGCGTCTCGATCTCAGAGGGACCCGCCCCGTTGTACGTCGTGAAAACACTGACATACGGGAAGTCCACCTTCGGGTTCAGTTCGGCGGGCATCCGCGTGTAACCCTGGAGGCCGAGAACGACGAGGGCCAAAATCAACATGAGGATGGCAGTCGGTCTACTGATTGCGGTTTTGGTTAAGTTCATCTCGTTTTCGTCCCGTGCGCCCTCTGCGCCCGAAGCATTATGACTGCGGTTCCGCCCGCCGCGGCGGCGACACTAGGGGAGGAGCAGCGGCGTTTTGATCGTCCGGGGCGGTCGTGCGGCGTCCTGCATCCGCCAGTTCCCGCCGCCCCCCGGTGCCCGGCTCCTCGTTTCGCGGCTCCGCGCCGCCGATGGATGGGCTGCCACCGGTGCCATTGGTTCGGTGCGCCGCACCACCAGGTCCGTCCCCATCGGATTCCCCATTCTCCTCGTCTTCTTCGGATTTACCGAAAAGGCGCTTGCGGAGACGCTTTGTTCCCAAGGAGATGTCGTCGAACAGCGAATAGAAGACTGGTGTCGCCACCAGTGTCAGACCGAGCGACAGTAGCTGTCCCCCTACGATTACGCCACCGGTAGCCCGGTTCGTCCCCGACCCGACCCCGGACGAGAGGACCAGCGGCAGCAGTCCGGCGACAAAGGCGATGGTTGTCATCAGGATAGGCCGCAGGCGATCCTGGCTTGCCTGAACAATCGCCTGCTCCCGTGGCAGGCCCCCGGCTCGAAGCTGGTTGGCATGATCCACCTGAAGGATCGAGTTCTTCTTCACGATGCCGAACAATACCAGGATACCGAGGAGCGAGTAGATATTCAAGGAATTGCCCGTAATCAGCAGCGACAGGATCGCAAACGGTACGGTCAGCGGCAGTGAAATCAGGATCGTGATGGGATGGAGCCAGGACTCGAACTGCGCGGCCAGGATCAGGTACATAAAGATGATCGAGAGCAGGAAGGCAACCCCGAAGGCAACAAAGGTCTTGCCCAGTTCTCGGCTTTGCCCGATAAACTGCCCTTGATACTGCAGGCCCAGATTCTGCTGCTTGAGAAGGTCCTGCACCTTGCCCTGAACGGTCTGCGCCGAGGTGCCCGGCACCAGGTTCGCCGTCACGGTCACGCTGCGCTGACGCGAAAAGCGCTCGACCGTGGAGGGCGCCGTGCCCTCCGCAAAGCGGGTCACCTGATCCACGGTCACGGATCCGACACCCTCGTTGCTGGAGGGAACCGCGAAAAGGTTCAGACTGGCGTTGCTTCGGAATCGGGGAAGCGAGCGCACGTTGATGTCATACTGCTCTCCGTTTTGCGGAAAATCCGTGACGTCTTCGCCCGCCACCAGAATCCGCAGCGTGGAGGCCACGTCCCCGACCCCGACCCCGATGTCACCCGCGCGGGTCCGGTCTACGGTCGCGGAGAGTTCCGGTTTTCCCACAATGACCGAGGTGTCGGCATCCGCGATGCCGGGGGTGGCTTTCAAACCCGCGACCACCTTGTTAGCGGCGTCGGCCAGCGTGCGGTTATCTGGTCCGGTGATGACAAACTGCAGGCCCGCCTGCGCGCCGCCGCCGAACGCGTTGGGCGGAGAGACCAGGGTCCGCAGATTACTGGGGTAGTGCTCTTTCACCAGGGTCCGGGCACGTGCCATCAGGTCGAACTGCGAATTATCGGTCTTGCGCTCTGAAATATCACGCATCTTGACCAGGATGTCGCCCTTGTTTTGCGTCTGTTGCGGGTCCGAGCCGACCGTGATGATGGTGTCCGTGACCTCGGGGAATTTGCGCAGGTCATCGGCGATCCGGCTCAGCAGAGACTGGGTCGCGGCAAGATTCGCCCCTTCTTTGGTACGGACGCTGACAATAAACTGGCTCTCATCCTCATCGGGAAGGAAGTTTCCACCGACCCGCGCCCCAAGCGGGACCGTGGTGAACAGAGTGCCGATGCAGATCAGAACGACCACCCATCGGTGGCGCAGCGACCAGCGCAGCACCGAGGCGTAGGCTCTTTCCAGGGCACCAAACACACCGCTCTGCTTGCTCGCCCCCCCATGACCGCCATCCGCACCCGCTGTTTTCTTGGGGGCTTTGAGCCACTGGGAAGCCAGCATGGGGGTGAGGGTGAAAGCGACGAACAGCGAAACGATAATGGCGAAGGCCATGGTCAGGCCAAAGCTGTTGAGGAATCGGCCCACGATTCCCGTCATAAAGGCGACCGGAAGGAAGACCGCGACCAGGGAAAGTGTGGTCGCCAGGACAGCAAGTCCGATCTCGTTAGTGGCAGCGAGCGCAGCCTCTTTGGGGTTCATGCCCTTTTCGTCGAGATAACGGTAGATGTTCTCGATCACGATGATCGCATCGTCAATCACGATCCCGACCGCAAGCGTCAGGGCCAGCAGCGTGATGACATTGAGGGTAAAGCCCTGGGAGTACATCAGGGCGAAGGTGGCAATGATCGAGGACGGGATCGCGAACGCGGAGATCAGAGTCGAACGCCAGTTCCACAGGAAGATCAGAACCACCAGCGCGGCCAGAACCGAGCCGAGGATCAGGTGCTCCTGTACCGCGGCGACCGCCGCTTTGGTGAACACGGACTGGTCGTTGGTGATGAAGGTCGTGTAGCCTGCCGGAAACGTCGGCTGGATCTCTTTGAGTTTCGCTTTGATCGCATCAATGACCGCAACCGAGTTTGCACCGCTCTGTTTCCGGACCGACAGGACTACCGCAGGCTTATTGTTGATGCTGGCAAGCGACGTTGGCTCCTCTTCTCCATCCTCGACCGTTGCCACATCGCCCAGGCGGACCGGACTGCCGCTCTGGTCCTTGATTACCAGTTGGCGCAGTTCCTCGGTGCTGGTGGCGCGTCCCTGTGTCCGCACGGACAGGCGCCGCTCGCCTTCGTCGAAGGAGCCGCCGGGCACCTGCTGGTTCTGCCGCCGCAGCGCATCGCGGACGCCCACCGCCGTCAGCCCAAAGGAGCGCAATTTGTAGGGGTCCACCAGAACGTTGATCTGGCGTAGGCGTCCGCCGATGATCTGAACCTCGCCGACACCGTTGATGGATTCCAGCTGCGGACGAAGCGTCTTATCGGAATACTCACTCAGGTCACGGATAGAGGTGTTTTCTGCGGACAACGTAAACTGCATGATCGGCGCGGCGTCGCTTCCGAACTTCTGCACAATGGGCCGTTCCGCATCTTCGGGCAGGTTAGGGATCGCCAGGTCAATCTTGGAGCGTACATCCTGAGCCGCTTCGTCGCCGTTCCGCTCCAGCACGAACTGGATGGTGACAACGGAAACGCCTTCAGAGGAGGTCGAGGAGATCGTGTCAATGCCGGAAACAGAACCCACCTGCTTCTCGATCTCTTCTGTTACCTCCGAATCCATCTCTTCGGGCGTCGCGCCCTGAAGCGTGGTGGTGACGGTGACAGAGGGGAAATCCACATTGGGGAACCGGTCCAGTCCCAGGTTCGGAATGGCGAAAAGGCCGACAACGACCAGCGCCAGGATAAGGACGGTGGCAAAAACCGGACGCTGGATACAGATTCGGGCGAGTGTCTGCATGAGTGATGCTTCTTTCCCTGGGACATGCACCGGAAGGCGATGGAGTCGCGCTTCCGGCGCAGTAACGCGATAAAACGGATCAACGGGTTAACGGAGAAGCCGTATCGTGGACCGCTTGTTACAGAGCGGCGGCTTGCTGAGGCGCGCTGGTTCCGCTGCCCCCACCCTCTACCTGGATCGGAGCGCCGTCTTTGAGGCCGTCCTGACCGGCGGTGATCACCTGGTCGCCACTCTGGACACCAGTCACGATCTCCGCCGTCAGGTCGGTGGTGATGCCGATCTTCACATCCTGTGCTTTGGCAGTCTTCCCGCCGCCCGTGGCCAGAAAGACCTGATACTTGCTGGTATCACCGCCCTTGGCGACGAGGGCGTCTTTGGGGATCACGATGCCTCGTCGTCGCTCCAGAATGACCTGACCGCGCGCGAACATACCCGGCTTCAGCAGACCGGCCTCGTTGGGAATATCGACCCGGACGCTGAAGGTACGCGACGAGGTGCTGCCGGTGGGATAGATCCGCGCGACCCTTCCCCGAAACGATTTGTTCGGATAGGCGTCTATTTTCGCTTCGACAGACTGATTCTGCTGGATGTCACGTAGCGTCGTTTCCGGCACCTGAGCCTGGAAATAGACCGTTCCCAGCGAGACCAGCGTCGCAACAGCGGCCCCAGGCGCGGCCTGCTGGCCCGGCTCAGTTGAGCGGACCGAAATCACCCCGCTGATCGGCGAACGGATCGCGGCATCGGCAACCTGCTGACGCGCGAGATCCACGGCGGCCCGGTTCTGGGCAACGGCAGCCTGGGCAGCGCGAATCTCACCCTGGCTTACCTGATTCTGCTGAACATTGGAGCGGGCCTGCTGGAGCGCGATCTCTGCCTGCCGGAACTGCTCCTGAGCCTGAGCGACCTGCTCGGTGCGACCGCCAGTCAGGGCGATCTTCAAGCTCTGCTGGGCATTTTCCAGGTTTGCCTTCTGAACCGCCTCGGTGGTCGCGTACTGATCGAGGGTCGCCTGAGCCGCCGCCCCCTCTTTGACCAGATAATCATAGCGCTTGCGGTCCGCGACCGCACGCTCGTAATTGGCTTTTGCCTGCCGGACCGCGATTTCGGCCTGAGTGACCTGCTCGGAGCGCTGCGGGTTTCGCGCAAGCGTCAGGTTGGACCGTGCCGAGGCCAGGCCCGCCTGGGCGTTCTGGACGCCGGTACTGCTGGTGCTCTGCTGAATCCGGTAATTTGTCTGGGCCTGATTCAGGCGCGCCTGAGCGGACTGCAGATTTGCCTGAGCCTGTTCCAGCTGCTGCCGAAGGTCTGAGGTGTCCTGCTGAACCACGATCTCCCCGGCGCTGACCGATGCGCCTTCGCGACCGCTGACGCGGACGACGCGGGCGGAGATTTTGGGGGTCAGCGACACGCTCTGCAGCGCGGTGATGGAGCCGGTGACCGGAACGGAGCGGGTCACGGTCTGCTCGGCTGCCGGGGTGACCGTGACCGGCGTGGACTGCTGAGCGGCGGGCTGGCCTTTTGCCGCTGTCCCTCCCTTGCCGCTTTTGTCTGCGTCCGCGGCATCACCGCTTTTGCCGCAGGCGACACTGCCGAAGGTCAGCAGCGCGGCGAGTCCCAGCACCGTCATCATAGCGATGGTTTTATGAGGTCGGTCGCCCGGATCTTGTTCTGTGTTCACGTGTTTTATGTCCTTTTTCCGCCTGCTCTACTGCGGGGTACCGACGGAACGCTGAAGTCGCGCCACCGCTCCCAAAAAGTCGTACTGAGCATTGACCTGATTGTATTCGGACTGAGTCAGCGCGGTCTGGGCGTCGTTGACATCAAGCTGGGTGCCAACCCCGGCCTGGAAGCGGACATTGGCCAGGCGCAGCGCCTCGCGCGCCTGCTCCACGGTCTGGGCAATCGCCGTTCGGCGCTCGTCGGCGTCACGAACCGCGATTACGCTCTGCTGCACCTCTGCCTTGATACCGCGCGCATACTGGTCCTTCTGGATCAGCGCGCCCCTCTCATCGGAGCGGGCGGACTCCACCTGCGCGCGGGTCGCGCCACCATCGTAAAGCGGGACGGTCAATGCCAGGCCGACCGAGGCCGTCCCACGGTCCTGACCAAAGCTATTGCTGGTCGCGGCGTAGTTGCCAGTGATACCCGCGTTCAGATAGGGTTCCAGAGTGCGCCGGGCCAGACGGATATTGCGCTTGGCAAGGATGATATTGACGTCTGCCTGCAGATATTCGGGCCGCTGATCGAAGGCGGTCTGAATCAGCGCGGCCTCGTTGAGGTCGGGAACCGGCGGTGTTTCGAGGGGCTGCGGGTCAATCGGTGTGGATGGGTCAATCCCCAGCGAGTTTGCGAACGCGTTCTTGGAGATAGAGACCTGATTGCGCGACGAGATCAGCGCCTGACGGTTGTTGTCAAGCTGGGTCCGGGCACGAAGCACATCGAACTGCGAGGCGACGCCTGCGTTTAGCTGTGCCTGGGTCACCCGCAGAAGCTCCTGACTCTGGGCGACGGCGGCCTCATTGACGCGCACAAAGGCCAGGGCGCGCAGCACGTTGTAGTAGCCATTCTTGATGTTGAGCGCGGTATCCTGACGGGTTCGCGCCAGTTCCAGCCGGGACAGCGCCTTGCCCAGATTCCCGACCTGTTCGGCGGTTTTGACCAGGCCGGTGATGTCGAGGAGTTGTGTGACCGAGATACGGGTGCTGATCTGATTCAGGTTGGGGCTGTTGACGAAGTTTCGGACGTTTCCGCTGTTGCCATCGTCGGGGGGCGGATCCGTTGGGTCGGGCGGAGGGTCGGTCGGGTCAGTTTGCCGTGTCTGCCGTGTCTGCAGTCGTTGCTGCTGGCTCGGTACCGAGCGCGTTTGTCCGCCCGCACCACTGCTGACACCGGGGGTCTGTGCCGCACCGGTGGGCGTACCGCCGCCCGTGCCGGTGGTTCCCAGGTTCGTGGCAGTGGAAGTCGCGCCAGCGGCATTACTGGTCGAGGTGACCGCACTGCCCTGTCCACTGGAGGAGAGCGAGATGGGAACGGAACCCGGCGGCGTGTTCTGAAGCCCGACAGTGAACGGGTTCTGAATAGAACTTGGGGTGGGGCCGCCGATCTGACCGCCCTGGGCATTGGCATTCAGCAGCCGATTGTAGGTGCCGCCAACGCTGATCTGTGGCTTCTTGAGGGCGAGGATTTGATCTACCCCCTTGTTCGTACGCACGGCCCGCTCCAGAGACAGCAGGATGGAGGGGTTGCGCTGAAAAGCGATGGCAAGCGCATCGTCGAGCGTGCGGATCGTGGAGGGATCCGAGGGGAGCGGCTGCCCTGGTGGGACAGCCCCGTTATCGAGAAAGATGTTGGTATCTTTGATATCCTGGCTCTTGACACCCGTGATGGCGGTATCCGGCGTTTTATCGCGCACCGGGGTGGGCGGGGTCTTCGCTGACGGCTGCGGGATGGGAGTCTGAGCAGGCTGCTGAACGGAATTTGTCGGCGCGGGGGGCGCGGGCGTCGTCTGTGCCGGAGCACTTGCCTGGGCAAATGCCGTGCCGGGAAGAAGCAGGGTCGCGGCAAGAACGGCGTGTTTACGAATGGGCGTCATCTGGCATCGGCCTCCTCAAAGTGCGAGGTTCTTTCATGGTTTGGTTGAGTGAGTTGGGTCGTCCGTGGAATCGGGGGAAGCATCCGCGGCGACAGCGGCAATGGTCATGTCCTGCTCCGCCTGCGCCAACCCTTCCTGGAATGCGTTCATAAATTCTCGAAGCGTATCAATCCGGCAAAGCATAATGCTGCGCTTTCCCGGATCTCCCATGACCAGCAGGCGGTCCCCTGGCTCCAGATGAAACCGCTTTCTCGCCTCGGCGGGAATCACTACCTGGCCCCGTTCACCAATCGTAACAGAGCCGAAGAAGTGGTCGTCCCACGAGAAGCTGTGGCTGTCTCCAGGGGTCTTCTCCGCCGCATCCTTGTCACCGCTGTTGTTTTTATCGTTTAAACGCGCCATCGTGTTAATGTTCCGACACTCGAATCTTCGGAGAGATGTCCCGCCTCGTATTTGTAT
>JACMJB010000416.1 GCA_014380815.1 Armatimonadota bacterium | reverse complement strand
TTCCGCCTTCCGGGCGGTCGCTCGATTGCGGGCTGCTACGTCACCGATGGCATGGTCCGGCGCAATGCCAAGGCCCGCCTGTTCCGTGGCAAGGACCTGCTGTTTACGGGCGATATTGACACGCTCAAGCGGTTTAAAGACGATGCCCGCGAGGTTCAGAACGGTTATGAGTGCGGCCTGACGCTTCGCGATTTCAACGATCTTGTCGAGGGCGACACGCTGGAGGTCTTCGAGATGCGCGAGGTTCCGCGCGAACTCTAACAAAAAGGCCCCTGAAAGGGGGCCGGCTGTCCCGGTTGATGGTTCGGCGAAGGAGGGTGATCTTTGCCGAACCATGGCCACCGCCCCCGCACTGAGCCGGGGGAATCTTTATGCATATTGGGGTACTGACTCTGGCCCTTTCCATCGAGCAGGCCGACTCGCTCAAGGACAAGCGGCAGGTGATCCGCAGCCTTGCGCAGCGCCTGCGAAACGCGTTCAATGTTTCTGTCGCCGAGGTGGATGAGCTAAACATCTGGCGGCGGTCGGTAATCGGGGTTGTCGTGGTTTCGAACGAAGCCAGGTTCTGCAATCAGGTTCTGTCCAAGGTAGTGGACCACGTGGAGGCAGACTGGCGTGTCGTTCTTGATGATTACGGCATTGAATTACTGTGATTGCAGCAATAGCAATAGCAATAATCGTAACAACCGCAGCGAAAGAGGACACCTTCATGCCCAGTATTCGGCAGGCACGGGTCGGCGAAATGATCAAGCGCGACCTGGCCGAGATTTTACAGAAGGAGATCACGGACCCGCGCCTGGCGCTGGTCTCCATCACGGGCGTGGATGTCGCCCAGGATTTCAGTATCGCGAAGGTGTTTGTCTCCGCCATCGGGGATGAGCAGGAAAAGATGCTGGCCCTCAAGGCGCTGCAGGGCGCGGCGGGCTACCTGCGGGGCCGTCTCGGACAGATGCTGGAGCTTCGCACGGTCCCCAAACTCGCCTTCCGCTACGATGCCGGGGTCGAGCGGGGCGTCCGCATGTTCGAGCTTCTGCGCGAAGAGGAGCGGAACCTCGCCGCGAACGGAGGGACTGTCTCCCTTCCGACGCGGGATGTCCTGCCCGAAGCCGAGGAAGCTGAAGACGATCTCGCGCGCGACGATCCCAAAACAGCGCTATAGTGCGATAAAATCCAGGTCATCGATTAGAAACCATGCCCCTCGAGATTCTTCCCGCCATTGATATCAGCAAAGGCCAGGCCGTCCGCCTCCGGCAGGGCGACTTCGAAACTGTGCTCAAGGTCGCCGAGGACCCTGTTCGTGTCGCGCGCAAATTCCAGGAAGCGGGCGCGACCCGGCTCCACATCGTGGATCTCGACGGCGCGAAGATGGGCTCGCCGCAGAACCTGCCGGTGATCCGGGAGATGATCCGTAAGCTCAGCATCCCGGTGCAGCTTGGCGGCGGGTTGCGCAGCGCCGAACTGATTGACCGGGTGTTCCGGGCGGCATCGGGCATTGACCGCGTGATCGTCGGGACCACTGCGGCGAGCGCGGATGATGCCCTGATGCTCGATATTCTGCACCGCTACGGGGACAAGATCGTGGTGGGTGCGGACACGAAGGCGGGCTATATCGCGACCCAGGGCTGGACCGAACGCACGACCGAGACCGCCGCCGAGTTCGGGGGACGCCTGGTCGCCATGGGGGCGCGCCGCTTTCTGTTTACCGATATCGCCCGGGACGGCATGCTGGAGGGGGTCAACCTCGAGGCCACCCGCGCGTTCGCTCTTGCGGTCGGTGTCCCCGTGCTCGCGTCGGGCGGCGTAGGCGGGATCGAAGATATTCAGAAATTGGCGGCCCCGGACGCGCAACAAAGCGGCATCGAAGGGGTCATTATCGGAAAGGCGCTCTATGCGGGCCGCCTGACACTCGAAGACGCCCTGCGGATCGCCGCCGGGGGATAGGGGAAGCGCATGGATGGTGACCTGGTACCGATTATCGTAATGCCGATTATTATGTCAATACCAATAATCGCCATTATCACCAGCCATCAGCGTAAAATGGCGGAGATCAAGGCCCGGTCTGGGAACATCGGCAATGCGCTGGGCGGACCGCTGCTAAATGAGATCAAAAACGAGCTGGTATCCCTGCGCGGCGAGGTCGCCGCGCTGCGCGACACCACGACCAGATTTGACATGAGCTTTGATTCCGCCATCTCCCGGTTGGAGCAGCGCGTGGACCGGATCGAGGAAAACGGAGCGGTTGACGCCGTGCCCACGCTGCTGGTCACGACACCCCCCGCGCGCAGCGAGTCAAACCAGATCATTCTGGGACAGAAGGGGTGATTCCGCGATATGGAAGAAGGAGTCCTTGCCCTGGCAGCCGTCGCGTTCATTTTCGGCTGGCCTGTCTGGATCACGATGCTGATCGTGCGTCACCGCGAAAAGATGCGCCTGCTGGAACTGAAACAGCAGGGGGGCTCCCCTGCTGTCGCCGAAGAACTGCGCGATCTGCGACGCGAACTGTCGCACCTGCGTGAGACCACCACGACGTTCGATATGAGCTTTGATGCCGCGCTGGACCGAATGGAGCGACGCATGGAACGGGTCGAGCGGAGTGATCCTGCGGGGATGGAAACGACGGTGCGTGGCCGCTCCATCGAAACCGACGAGGCCCTCCGTGTCGCTGAAGCGTACCGGGGCGCGGAGGCCGTGCCGGTCCCGAATCGGCGCTCTTGACCGGTTTCGATCTTTCGCCTGAAAATTTGCACCAACGGGCTATCTGCTTTTCAGTCTTCTGTTCCGATAATTCTTTCAAGAACCCCCGCGTCGCCACGGTAAATAAGACAGGATTCACCCGGTCCCTGTCCTATTTAACGGCGAACCGCTGCGAACTGATGTCAAGGAAGTGAAGGAAGAGTTCTGAATGCGAGTCATCCTCAAACCCGGTGGGCTGGTGCTTATCACGCTGGCGCTTACCGCATTAGCAATTCTGGCATTTGGGAAGTGGAAAAATCCAGTTCCTGAAAAGGGCGCTTCCGCCGCAGTGGCGGCCCGCTCCGCAAAAAATCCCCGCCGCGCCAGCGGTGACCGCACGGCCACCGGCAAAGGCGCAGCCGGCTCGCTGATCTCGCCGACGGCGGAGAAGTGGAGTCTGGCAACGCAGCCTCCGGCGGATGCGGACATGACGCTTTTCGTGGCCGATGATCTTCCAGGCAATGACAAGCACGCCCTGCACCTGAACATCCGCGCCGTGGACGCCAACAAGTTCTGGGCCGCACAGCTCATCAAGCGGGTCCCGATTGCGGTCAAGTCGGGCCACTCGGTCAATGTCCATTTCTACGGGCGCTCGAAAACCGGCAACTCGACCTATGTCGTCTTCGAGGAGGGGAACATTCCGCATACCCCGGAGCTTTCCCAGCAGGTGCAGTTCACACCGCAGTGGAAAGAGTACAATTTTCCCTTTGTCACCAAGAAGGACCACAGCGAGGTCCATGCGAACTTCTGCCTGAAAGCCAGTATCACCCCTGGTGAATTGGACATCGCTCAGCTTAATCTGGTGGATGGTGGCGTCGCGAACTAAGAGACCGAGACCCTGCCCGCGAAACCTCTAACGGAAAACCGCCGTCCCAGACATGGGACGGCGGTTTTTTGCTGCTGGTCTGATCCGGACCCCTCCTCCCTTGACGCCGACTAAACCGGCACGATAGAATCCGAAGACAACGTATCCACCGGCAGTGATGGGGAAGAGTAGGCGAGGGGCTTACCGACAGAGAGCGACGGTCACCGGCTGAGAGCCGTCGCAGGGTAAAGATTCGCTGAAGGTCGCCCCGGAGCCGGTGCGGGTCCGCCCGAAATCGCGGAAAAGAGTGCGGCGCGTCCGGGAAAGGATGCGCTGAACCGAGGTGGTACCGCGCGTGGTTTTCTGGATTTTCAGAGGCCCTGCGTCCTTGGGTTTTTAATTAACCGGGGGCGTGGGGCCTTTTTTGGTGCCTGCTGCTCCCGCGTCGCCAAGGAGAGGGGTATCCGATGGAACTGCCGATACGCTACGAACCACAGGCCGCTGAGGCCGAGATCTATGCCCGGTGGCTGGGAGCAGGATGCTTTCGCGCCCTCCCGGACGACCGTGAGAAGCGCTTCTGCGTGACCGTGCCGCCGCCGAACGTGACCGGCGCGCTGCACCTGGGGCACGCTCTCAACCATACCATCATGGATGCGCTGGGACGCTGGCACCGGATGCGCGGCTACAACACCCTGATCCTGCCCGGCACGGACCACGCCGGAATCGCGACCCAGAGCGTGGTGGAGCGGCAGATCGCTAAAGAGGGTCTGACCCGGCAGGATCTGGGCCGCGAGGCGTTCGTGGCGCGTGTCTGGGAATGGAAGAACGAGTACGGGGACCGCATCGTGAGCCAGCTTCAACGGCTGGGCTGTGGCTACGACTGGGACCGGCTCCGCTTCACCATGGATGAGGGCTACGTGGACGCGATCCTGACCGTGTTCGAGCGGCTGTACGAGAAGCAGTACCTTTATCTGGGCAGCCGCATCGTGAACTGGTGCCCGTTCCACCGGACCGCGATCTCCGATATCGAGGTGGAGGAGGTGGAGGAAAACGGCTTCCTGTACCATCTGCGCTACCCGTTCGCCGATGGCTCGGGGTTTGTGACCGTGGCGACGACGCGCCCTGAAACGCTGTTCGGCGACACCGCTGTTGCCGTGAACCCCGCCGACCCGCGCTACGAAGGACTGATCGGTAAGCGGCTTAAACTGCCGCTTACCGACCGGGAGATCCCGCTTATCGGCGATGATTACGCGCAGCAGGAGTTCGGGACCGGTGCCGTGAAGGTGACCCCCGCACACGATGCCAACGACTTTGAGGCGGGACGACGCAACGACCTGCCACAGATCGTGGTGATCGGCCCGGATGGCGCGCTGAACGAGAATGCCGGACCCGCCTACGCGGGCCTGGACCGTTTCGAGGCGCGCAAGCGGGTGACTGCCGATCTGGAGGCAGCGGGCGTTCTGGTGAAGACGGAACCCTATCTGAAGCGGACCGGTCGCTGCGACCGCTGCAAGACCCCGATCGAGCCGCTGCTTTCCCGGCAATGGTTCTGCAAAATGGGCGGCACCGAGATGGTGCGACGCGCCATTGACGCCGCCGCGACCAATGAGGTGCAATTTGTGCCGTCCCGCTACAAGGAGATGTATCTGAGATGGATGGAGAACCTGCGCGACTGGCCGATCTCCCGGCAGCTCTGGTGGGGCCATCGCATGCCGCTCTACCGGCTCGCCGATTCTGACGCCGACAATCAGGCCAGCTACGTGACCGCCCGCTCTTTGGAAGAGGCGGCGCGCAAGCTCGGCTCGCCCACTGCGGCAAACGTGGTGCAGGTGGACGATGTGCTGGATACCTGGTTCTCGTCCGCGCTCTGGCCGTTCGCGACCCTTGGCTGGCCGCAATCAGACAAGGATGTGAATTACTACTACCCGACCTCGGCCCTGTTCACGGCCCAGGAGATCCTGTACCTCTGGGTGGCCCGGATGATCATGACCAGCGAGGAGTTCATCGGCGAAAAGCCGTTCAACGAGGTGTATATCCACGCTACAATCCTGGACGAGCAGGGGCGACGTATGAGCAAGTCGCTGGGTAACGGGGTGGACCCGCTCGACTTGATTGACTTGTATGGCGCGGATGCCCTGCGTTTTGCCCTGGCCCGCGAAGCCGGGCAGCGGCAGGATATTCGCATCAAACCGATCAAGGATGGTCGCCACGAACAGGTGGAAC
The DNA here is from genome assembly GCA_014380815.1 of Armatimonadota bacterium. Classification (GTDB taxonomy): domain Bacteria; phylum Armatimonadota; class Armatimonadia; order Armatimonadales; family Armatimonadaceae; genus JACMJB01. The sequence goes on along the minus strand of JACMJB010000416.1, from coordinate 8,234 downwards.
AGGCGCGCAACTTCGCCAACAAGATCTGGAACGCCTCCCGGTTCGCCCTCCTGAACCTGGAGGGCTACACGCCCCCGCCCCTCGCCCCCCAACCCACCGCTCTTGTGGACCGCTGGATCCTGTCCCGCCTCGGCGAGACCGCCCGGCGGGTGGCGGAAGGCCTCGCGACCTATAACCTTGATGATGCCGCCCGCGCCCTTTACGAGTTTTTCTGGGACGATTTCTGTGACTGGTACATCGAGGCTGCCAAGCCCCGGCTCTCTTCCTCCCCGCCCGCCCCCGGCGAAGCCGCCGCAGAGGCACGCCACGTGCTCTGGTTTACGCTGGAGCGGACGCTGCGCCTGCTGCACCCGATCATGCCGTACCTGACGGAAACCATCTGGCAGAGTCTGCCGGGGGTGAAAGAGCAGGCTGGGGTGGAGTTTCTGATGCAGGCTGCTTACCCGGAAGCAGGGGACTTCCCGCGCGACGAGTCTGCCGAGGAAGAATGGGCCTTGGTGCAGGAGGTGACCCGCGCGATCCGCAATCTGCAGGCGGGCAGCAACCTGAAGAAGGGTGGCCCGGCCTACTTCACCCCCACCGATCCGGCGACCCGCGCCACGGCTCAGGCAAACGCCGCTCTCATCGAATTCCTGACACGCTTCGCGCCGCTTACCTTTGAGGACGCACCCGGCGATGCCCTGCTGGCGCCGACCCGCTACGGGGATGTGCGCTTGCCGAAGCCATCGGTCACCGAGGAGGAGATTCTGGAGCAGCGCAGCCGGGTCCAGTCGGATCTGCTGAAGATCGAAAAAGACCTGTCGGGCCTGACCACACGCTTATCCGACCCGACCTTCGCCGCACGCGCCCCGGAGGCGGTGGTAAGCAAGGCGCGTCAGCAGGCCGCCGAACTGACCGACAAACGCGACAAACTGACCGAGCGTCTGGCGACGCTGAAGGTCGGCTGAGAGGCGCGGCCCTAACCCCAACCTGGCAGTGGTTCGGTCAGAACCACTGCCAGGGGCGGACCTGCTCCTGATTGAGCACTCGACCGGCGACCAGGGCAGCATCCAGCATCGAGACCATCCAGAGGATCAGCATCACCGCGATCAGTGGGGTGGACCAGCGAAGCAGGGTCAGGGTGAGTATCCCCAGGGTCACCACCAGCATCACCATGCCCTTGGCGATCTGATGGTTATACATCTGCCCGGTCCCGACCAGCAGCAGCGAGGCCGATAGTGCCATGGTGACATCGTGCGGGGCTGGGGCGACCGGCAGGCGGGGAGGCATCAGGGTCGGCGCGGGTTCATAGCGCGAGGCCCCCCAGGTAAACGGGGCGCCGCAGTTGGGGCAGGCGGCAAGATCACGCTCCACATTCCTCTGGCAGCTAGGGCAGCGCTTCAGTCGTATGACCATCGGGTTAGCTCTCCGGAAGCATTATACAGCGGGGCGGGGCGGCCTGCCCGACGGATAATCGGACAATCTGATAACCTGATTAATACCCATGAGCCAGACAAACAGAACGGGAAGCACGCCGGATGCTTCTGTCGTAATCGAGACCCGCACGCTACGGAAGACCTTCCAGTCGGTGCGCAAGGAACCCGGACTCTGGGGCAGCGTCCGTGGACTCTGGTCGCGTGACTACACCACGAAGGAGGCGGTCAAAGGGGTTGACCTCTCCATCGGCGCGGGAGAACTGATCGGGTTTCTGGGGCCGAACGGCGCGGGCAAGACGACCACACTTAAAATGCTGTCGGGTATTCTCCACCCCACTGCGGGCAGTGCCACCGTTCTCGGCTACACGCCCTGGGAGCGCCGGGCGGATTTCCTGCGGCAGATCGCGCTGGTGATGGGGCAGAAGCAGCAGCTCTGGTGGGACCTGCCCGCCTCGGAGTCATTTCTGCTGCTTCAGGAGATCTACGAGATCCCGGACGACGCCTACAAGCTGCGTCTGGGCGAGCTTGCCGAGATGCTGGACATCACCAAGATACTCGCTACCCAGGTTCGTAAGCTCAGTCTGGGCGAGCGCATGAAGTGCGAGCTGGTCGCCGCGCTGCTGCACGCCCCGCGCGTCGTTTTTCTCGACGAGCCGACTATTGGCCTCGATGTCGTGTCGCAGGTGCGAATCCGCACGTTTCTGAAGCTCTATCAGGAACGGCATCACGCGACCATCATCCTGACCAGTCATTATATGCAGGATGTGAAGGAGCTTTGCGAGCGGGTCGTCATCATTGACCAGGGCGCCAAGGTCTTCGACGGGCCTTTCGCGACTCTGGTGTCGCGCTACTCGGAAGAGAAACTGATCCGCCTGACCTTCAGCCAGCCGGTGACTCTGGCGGAGGTGGAGCGTTTCGGGGTCGCGACGATGCCCGATGACACCCATGCCGTGGTGCGGGTTCCCCGCGACGAGAGCGCGCGGCGCGCCGGAGGGATGCTGTCCAGCCTGCCCGTCGCCGATGTCACGATTGACGAGGTGGAGGCGGAGGAGATCATCCGCCAGATGTTCGCCGACAGCGCTGGGGAAGGGGTGCCCGCCGGGAGTCCCGGGGGGGAACTTGCTGCCGCTGCCGACCGTTCTGTTCCGTAGCCAGCCCGAAGCGACCTCAGCCCAGAAAGCCCGCCGCTTCGTCCACGTCCCTCGCCATCTGCGCAACCAGGGCGTCCAGCCCGTCGAACTTGAGCATCGGTCGCAAAAGCTGAACGAACTCTACCGCCATACGCTGATCGTACAGGTCGCCGGAAAAACCGTCCATGAGGAACGCCTCGACGGTGCGAGGTGCATCCGGGGCGATAGTCTGGTTTGTGCCCACGCTGACGGCGGCCCGGTGAAGTGTGCCGTCTTCCAGGCGGACCCGGCAGGCATAGACACCCGCGCCGGGGACCAGCACGGCGGGCGCGGACTCCACGTTCGCGGTCGGATAGCCCAGGGTGCGTCCCAGTTTCCTGCCATGAACGACCATTCCCGACAGCGTATAAGGGCGGCCCAGGAGACGGGTCGCCTCCGCCATCTGCCCGCCGCCGACCATTTGCCGGATCCCTGTGGAGCGGGCGGGTACCCCGTGAACAAACACGGGCGGCACCACCTGCACGGCGAAACCCTCCTGCGCACCCAGAGCGCGAAGGGCGACAATATCGCCGGTGCGGTCGCAGCCAAACCGGAAATCCCCGCCGACAATCACCGCGCGGGCCTGGAGCGTATCGCGCAGGATACGCCGCGCGAACTCACCAGGAGTCTGAGCGGCAAGCACGCGGTCGAACGAGGCGACCACCACCACCTCCGCGCCGTGCCGATGCAGCAAGGCGATGCGCTCCTCCAGTGTTCCGAGCATCGGCGGGACGCGGCCTGGCGCGAAGATCGCGGCAGGGTGCGGATCAAATGTCAGCGCGGCGGGGGTCGCCCCTGTTTTCGCGGCGGCTTCCCGGGCATCGGCAAGAAGCGCTTGATGCCCCAGATGCACGCCATCGAAGACGCCGATGGCGACCGCAAGCGGCGGCAGACCGCCGGGTTTCAGGGTGTCGAGTCGGTACAAGGCGTGGCTGCTCCTGATCTGGGTCACGGTTGCGCTACTCCGGCTGGGGGTCCGCCATCGGTCCGGTGAAGACCCGGTATGGCAGCAACTTCCCGTCAGTATAACGCGCAACCGCCAGCAGCCGTTCCCGGTGCAGAAGCGCGACGGCGTCCGTGCGGGCCGGAGGAAGCAGAACGTCCACGCTTTGTCCCCGCGAAACGCGAACCGCTTCGTCGTCGGAGATCGCGACCGTGGGCAGGTCCAGTGCACGTTCTAGGGGCAGCAGCCAGTCGCGCGCGATCGCATCGGTACCGAGCAGGAGCATCTCCTGAAGCGGCAGCGCATCCGCGCGTGCGAAGCTGCCGACCGCATCGCGGCGCAGGGCTTTCATGTGCGCGGGCAGGCCCAGGGCGTCCCCGATGTCCGCACAGAGCGTGCGGATATAGGTGCCGCCGCCACAGGAGACCTGGAGTGTCGCCTCCGCCCGCTCCCCCTCTTGAAAATCCGAGGCACGCAGGGTGTAAACGGTGACCTTTCGCGCCTCTCGGTCAACAGTTACGCCCTCGCGGGCAAGCTCATACAGCCGCCTGCCTTCGTGGTGGACAGCGGATACCATCGGCGGGATCTGCTCGATCTCGCCCGTGAATCGCGGCAGAATTCCGCGCAGGACTCCCTCGGTCAGGCGGGAAGCGTCGGCCTCCCGTGTCACGGTCCCGCTGGCATCCTCGGAGTCGGTCGCGGTCCCGAAGGCGATCCGCGCGACATACTCTTTCGGTTCGGTGGGCAGGTGGGGCAGCAGCCGGGTCGCGATCCCCACCGCGATCACCAGAACGCCGGTCGCATCCGGGTCCAGCGTTCCGGCATGTCCGACCCGTTTGGTTTTCAGTGCCCGCCGCACCTGCGCCACGACATCGTGGCTGGTCATTCCGCCGGGCGTATCAATATTCAGGATTCCGTCCATGGCTGCTTTTCTCTCGGTCGCGGGGGGGAGACCTCACGCCGCACACGCCGGGACCGCCGCCGCCGGAACCCCCGCGATATGCCGCTCGACAGCGGCGACCAGGAGGGCTTCCGCCGCGGCAAGGGGGCCGTCGAGGGTGCAGCCGGAGGCGAGGCGGTGACCCCCGCCGCCAAATTCGGCGGCGACCTGGGTGACATCAATCGGGTCGCGGGAGCGCAGCGAGACGCGCAGCCTGCCCGTGGGCATCTCGCGCAGGAACAGGGCGACATCGCTCCCCTGGACCGCGCGGACCGCGCCGACCACGCCCTCGGTCATCTCGTCGGTGGCGTCAAAATCGGCGAAGTCCCGCTGCGTGACATGCGCCCAGACAATGCGTCCGTCGGGGGTGCGCTGGAGAGATTCGAGCGCGCGGCCCAGCAGCTTCTGCGCCGCGAACGGCTTGTTCTCGAACACGCACTCGGCGATCGAGTCCGGTGATGCCCCCAGACGAATCATCTCGCCGCCCAGCGCCATGGTGCGCGGGGTGACGTTCCGGTAGCGGAAGCTGCCGGTGTCGGTGAGCAGCGCGCAGAGAAGGTTCACCGCGATGGGCAGATCCGGGGATACACCCAGAGACAGCAGGACATCGTAGACGATCTCGGCGGTTGCGGCGGCGGTGCTGTCCAGCAGACGGATCTGTCCGAACTGACCCGCGGTCACGTGATGGTCAATGTCAATCAGGGTGGGCGCGGACCGCACCGCCTCCTGGGAAACCCCGATCCGTTCCAGGTCCCCCGCATCCAGCACCACGGCGAGGTCGAAGTCGCGCCGGTCGGTCCGGGTCTGGACCGCCTCCGCGCCGGGCAGAAAGCCCAGGGTCGCCGGGACGCCGTCCGCGGAAAGCAGCGTGACGCTCTTACCCAGCGACCGCAGACCCCACCCGAGCGCGAGCATCGAGCCGAGCGTGTCGCCATCGGGGTTGATGTGCGACGCCAGGACGATCTGGTCCGCAGCGCGCAGCGCCGCCACCGCGACCGCCATCTGTTCACGCTCCAAAATAGGAACCATGGTTGCTTCTTTCGTGGCCCGGATGTTTCAGGCGGGGGTCAGAACGGAGGGCGGAACGGGCGAGGGGACCGGCATCCGCGCGAAGTTATCCAGAATCCGCAGACCGACCGTACCGCTCTTTTCCGGATGGAACTGGACCCCGTAGATCGTGCCGCGAGCGACCGCCGAGCAGTAAGGGGCGATAAAATCCGTGGTCGCAGCGACGGTATCGGTGCTATCCGGGGCGCAGAAGTACGAGTGGACAAAGTACACCATCGCGCCGTCGTTCGCATTCTCCAGCCCGGCGAAGAGGCCCGACTGCCTGCCGTTTTCCGTGAACCGGAGCGCGTTCCAGCCGATCTGCGGGACTTTGACACCGCGCGCCGCCGGTCCGAGATTGGCCTCATCGAAGCGCAGAACGCGCCCTGGCACGAGGTCCAGGCCCCGGTGGCGGCCCATCTCCTCGCCCTCGGAAAACAAAAGCTGCATGCCGACACAGATCCCCAGGAAGGGGCGTCCCGAGTGGGCGGCATCGAGGGTGACGGATTCCAGGCCGGAGGCGCGCAGGGTGTCAATCGCCGCGCCAAACGCGCCGACACCGGGAAGCACGACCCGCTCTGACTCGCGGATGGCGCCTGCATCGCGGGTCACGATGGCTTCGTGCCCCTCCGCGGCGAACGCCTTTTGGACGGAGCGCAGGTTGCCGACCCCGTAATCAATAATGGCGATAGTGGGCGCGGGCATGGCTTTACAATACCCCCTTGGTGGAAGGGATGCCCGCGACCCGTGGGTCAAGGCGGGTGGCGGCATCGAGCGCGCGTCCGAACGCCTTGAAGGCCGCCTCGGCGATATGGTGGGAGTTGTGCCCGGTCAAAAGGCGCAGGTGAAGGGTCATCCCGGCGTTGGCGGCGACCGCGTGAAAGAACTCCTCCACGAGTTCGCTCGCGAAGGTCCCGATCCGTGGGTCTGGGATCGGGAGATCCAGGGTCAGGCGGCCCCGTCCCGAAAAATCCAGGGCGCACAGCACCAGGCTCTCGTCCATGGGGATGGTCGCCGCGCCATAGCGGACCATGCCTGTTTTGTCCCCGACCGCGGTCCGGAGCGCCTGCCCCAGTGCGATCCCGACATCCTCGACCGTGTGATGGTCATCCACCGCAAGGTCGCCCTCCGCCCGGATCGCCAGGCTGAGCAGGCCATGCCGCGCGATATGGGTCAGCATATGGTCGAAAAACCCGACCCCGGTATGGATCTCACTGCCCCCATCGCCGTCCAGAACCAGTTCCAGGGAAATGCGGGTCTCGGAGGTCGCACGGTGCCCGGCGGCACGGCGCAGCGGTGCCGCCGAATCTGCCGGGTTTGCGGGGGGCAAGAACTGCTCATCGCTCATAACGGAAGTATAACGGTGGGAGTGGAGAGCGTCAAGAAAGAGTGCCCCGGCCCGGCAGTTCCGGCAGTTCCGGCAGTTCCGTTAGCTCCTGTCGTTCCTGGCCCCCCGGCTTCCGAGCCACCGCGAAGACCGTGAGGCCGAACGGCAGGCCGCTCCGCAGCGCCAGCTTTCCTTCCAGGGCCAGCATCCCGCGCAGCAGTCGGTTTGCGAGTGGGTAGTGGGGCAGGGCGACATCGGCGCGGGGCGGGGCGTGGGGACGGAGGGTTTTTTGCAGCATCCGCACCAGCCAGGCAGCGGGTAGAAGCGCACTAATCACGTAGGTCAGCCGCTCGATCTCCAGGCCCGCCTCGCCCGCCAGCACCTGCCGCACCTGGCGGGCGACATAGCGGCGCTGGTGCATCAGCGCGACATCGTGACCACTCCACAGGGCCTGATAGGCGGGCACGCTCACAAACAGCCGTCCACCGGGCCGCAGGATGCGGGCGATCTCCCGCGCGGCAGCGACATCATCGGGAATGTGCTCCAGTACATCCAGTGCGACCACGGCATCGAACGCACCATCGGTGAACGGAAGCGAGGTCGCGGACCCCAGCAGCAGGTGACGATGCCCTCGTTTCCGGCAGAAGGTGAGCGCCAGCGGTTCCACATCCAGGCCCGCCGGTTCGCCGCCCAGCGCGCGCAGCCGCTCCATCGTCCCTCCGGTGCCGCAGCCCACATCCAGGACTCGCGGGGCATCGCCTTCCGCGCTGCTGCCGATGGGAAAACGGCGAAGGGCCAGGGCCAGCAGGTCCCGGCGCGCAAGAAACCACCAGTGCTGGTCTTCCAGCCGGTACATCTGCTCGTATTCGTCGAGATTCATGGGGGTTATCGTTGCTGAAACGGGTCCGTCCGTCCGGTTCTTTCTACCATGTCGCCGGATCGTCCACTGGCCAGGTCACCTGGGAGGACGGGATCGTGGTCGGAGTGCGCCCCGCAGAAATCGTGCCGCCTTTGTATATTATTGCACAATCTTTACGCCCTAAAGAAGCTGTGTTACAATGCCACTGTCCGAAACGGGGACGTATCGGATTTATATTCCTCATCCATTTATTCCAGGAAGGGTCTTCCAATGACCAATCTCCGCAAGTCGAGCCGCGCGGGCTTTACGCTCATCGAGCTGCTCGTCGTTATCGCCATCATCGCCATCCTCGCCGCGATCCTGTTCCCGGTCTTCGCGCGGGCGAGAGAAAACGCGCGGCGCGCCAGTTGCCAAAGCAATCTCAAACAGATTGGCCTGGGCTTGATTCAATATTCACAGGATTACGACGAAAAGCTGGTGCCGGCAGACTCGTCTTCGGTCGGTTTTAATGGTTACGCTCTTACTGATGGCACA
>JACMJB010000415.1 GCA_014380815.1 Armatimonadota bacterium | reverse complement strand
GACGCAGCGGAGGAAGAGACGCCCCCCTCCGTTGTCGCCCCACCTAAACGGACACCAAGCGCCTCCAAGCCCCCAAAGCGCAAGGCCGCACCTGGCCCGCGGATCGCGGATGCCAAAACGCAGGCGGCGTTGCAGAAGGTGGTTCAAGGCCAGCTTGCCGCCTTCGCGAAGGATGATTTCGCAGCCGCTCTCCGTTACTCCGCTCCTGACTTTCGCCGTACCTGGTCGCCGGAATCCTTTCGGCAAATGGTCCTGGCAGGCTACGCGGGGCTGATGAATTCTAGGGGGGCGAATTTCTCCCCCGCGCGCTGCAATGGGGATATCGCCATGATGCCGGTTCGCATCAAGCAGGCAGGTGGCGCGGAAAATGGTTTCCTCTACATCCTGCACCGGGAAATCACCAGCGCCGCGAAGCCTGCGCCAGATGAGAAGACAGCACCGGGTGAGAAGCCATCTCAAGTGCCCGGCAAGACCGCGGCAAAACCCGTCGCCCCGTCGGTGGGCTGGTACATCGAGGGGGTTTCTCCCCTGGGTGATGCGGGGGTCTCTGGGGGAGCAGCACCAGGGCGAATGCTGGATGTCCGGGAGATCTAAAACGGCCCGCTATGCGTCACGCATAGCGGGCCGTTCATCTCGAAACGGATGGGGTCACTCTGCTTCGGGATAGGAACCTAGCACGGTTACGAAAAGTGATTGCTCTTCCAGCATCTTCAAAGCGTGTGCGACGGCATCCTCCCGGACATGACCCTGGAAATCAATGAAGAAGACATACTCCCAGGGCATCTGTTTGGTGGGTCGGGATTCGATCATCGTGAGATTGATATTGTGGGCATCGAAGGCCGCCATCGCGTGAAGCAGCGCACCAGCTTTGTGGCGCACCGAAAAGAAGATGCTGGTCTTGTCCTTGCCGGAGGGCTGCGGCTCGTTCTGACCAATGGTTAGAAAGCGCGTCCGATTGTGCGGTGAGTCCTCGATGTGCGCGGCGACCACGGGCACCTTGTAGATTTCGGCGGCGATGTCGGTGCAGATCGCCGCGCCCTCGCTGTCCACGGACGCCATCTGAGCCGATTTCGAGTTGGAGGTGACATCCACTACCTCGGCTTTCGGGAGATGTTCTTTTATCCAGGATCGGCTTTGAGCGAAGGATTGTGGGTGCGCGTAAAGCCGCTTGACCTCCTTCAGCGTTTCTGCCCGTGTCGCCAGGTGGTGATCCACCGGGACAAAGACCTCGGCACAGACCTTGAGACGAGTCTGCGAGAACATGTCGAGCGTGTAAGGAACTACCCCCTCCGTGCTGTTTTCGACCGGGACCATGCCGTAGTCCGCGGTGCCCCGCTCCACCTGATGGAATACGTCGGGGATCGTTTCCGCCGGTTTCAGCTCGCTGGAGGTGCCGAACTTGTTCAGCGCCGCTCGGTGGCTAAAGGTGCCGGGGGGGCCGAGGTAAGCGATCCGCATGGGGGCTTCCAGGGCACGTGAAGCGGAGATGATTTCCCGGTAGATGGCGCGGACGGCCTCCGGCGGCAATGGCCCCTTGTTGAGTTCCGTCAGCCGTTCAAAGATCTGACGCTCGCGCTCCGGGGCGAAGAACTGCGCGGAAGTGCGGGTTTTCCCCTGCCCGACCTGCTGAGCAATACGGGCACGCTCGGAAAGCAGACCGAGAAGCTCGGTATCAATGGCGTCAATTTTGCCGCGAAGGTCCTCAATGGACATGGAACGATGCTCCCTGCGCACCTTTTCGGGGGCGGTTGATTTTATGGTGTACAATGTGCTGTTCAAAGGAACAGCGTGATAATCGCCGCTCAGCGGGCGGGCGCCACCTGCCGAAATGCGCTGTCAGTATACCATGGGGCACCGTTCCGGTCGGACCGGGAATCACCCTGCCCCCGAAGGAAAGCGCCAACTATGCCAGATTGGTTCCGCCGCCGATCTACCCATACCGATAACGGCACCAGCACGAGCGGTGCGGCTGCCGCCGCTCCCGACGCAACCCCAGTCGCCCTGCTTGATGCCGCCTCTGCGGTGCCGGAGGGCGCGTTCACCAAGTGCCAGAAGTGCAGCGCGATCCTTTATACCAAGGACTTTGAGCGGGACTTGAAGGTCTGCGCGAAGTGCGGACACCATCACCGGCTGTCGGCGGGAGAGCGCGTCGAGTACACCGTGGATGAAGGCTCGTTTGCGGAGACCAATGCCGATCTTATCGCGGTGGACCCCCTCGCCTTTCCCGATTACGCGGAGAAGCTTGCCAAGGGCCGAAGAAGTTCGGGACACCTCGACAGTCTGCTGACGGGAACCGCGGCAGTCGGAGGCCAGCCCTGCGTCCTCGCGGTCGCGGATTTTGCCTTCATGGGTGGCTCCATGGGTTCGGTGTTCGGCGAAAAGTTCGCCCGTGCCACAGACCTTGCGATTGAGGAAAAACTCCCTCTGGTCGTTTTCTGTGCGTCCGGCGGCGCGCGGATGCAGGAAGGGCTGTTCAGCCTGATGCAGATGGCGAAGACCAGCGCCGCAGTCGCGCAGCTTGCCGAAGAGAAGATCCCTTATGTAGTGGTCCTGACTGATCCCACGACCGGTGGCGCACTTGCCTCCTTCGCTTCGCTCGGCGATGTGATTCTGTCCGAGCCGGGCGCGTATGTCGCCTTCGCCGGAACGCGCGTCGCCCAGCAGGCCGCCCAGAATCAAAAGCTGCCGCCGAACTATCAGCTCGCCGAGTTTCAGGAAGAGCATGGCATGATTGACCGGATCATCCCGCGCCGGGAGCTTCCCGTCACACTCGCGAGAACCCTCGCTTTTTTCGGCGTTGGCACAGTGACGACTGCGGAGGGCAGTGACCGGACTTTGCCACAGACGCCCGGTGAGATCGTCTCCTCCAATCGCAACGGGAGCCAATAGCGTTTCGCCCGAGATCGGCCTCCCGTCCGGCGGAACCCCAGGCTATATCAAGCATGAACATTCTGGAATTTGAAAAACTTGTCGCCGAACTCGACGACACAATCGCCAAAGCGCGACAAGCCGCCGCGCGCGAAAGCCGGGACGCCCTCGCGGATTTCACCGAGCTGGAAGCGGAGCGCGACCAGCTCCTGCGGGAGTTCTTCGAGGGGCTGACCCCATGGGACGAGGTGCTTCTGGCGCGGCATGCCAGCCGCCCCTATACGCTCGATTATGTGCCGCTCATCACCGAAGACTTTTTGGAGCTGCATGGCGACCGTCTCTTCGGCGACGATGGGGCGATGGTCGGAGGCTTCGCGCAGATGGGTGGGCAGTCCGTGCTGCTGGTCGGTCAGCAAAAGGGCCGCGACCTGAAAGAGCGTCAAAAGCGTAACTTTGGCTATGTCCGACCGGAGGGTTACCGGAAGGCGCTTCGCCTGATGCAGACCGCCGCGAAGTTCCGCCGCCCGATCGTAACTTTTGTGGACACGCCCGGCGCAGACCCGAATGTCTCCTCCGAAGAGCGTGGTATCTCCGAGAGCATCGCTCGAAATCTGCGGGAGATGAGCCTTCTTGCCTCCCCTATTGTCTCGGTAATCATCGGCGAGGGCGGGAGCGGTGGTGCGCTGGGTATCGCGGTCGCCGACCGGGTGATCATGCTGGAGCACTCCATCTACTCGGTGATCGCCCCGGAGGGCTGCGCCTCCATTATCTGGCGCGACCCCACGCGCGGTGCCGATGCGGCACGGGCCATGCGGGTCACCGCTAAGGATGCCCTCGCGCTGGGACTGATAGACGAGGTGATTCCCGAACCACTTGGCGGCGCGCACCGTGACCCGGAAGCAACCGCCGCGGCAATCAAAGAAGCCGTGATCCGCTCGATACGGGATCTGAGCAGGCTGACTGTCTCCCGGCTTCGCGCCCAGCGGTATCAGAAGCTTCGCGCGCTGGGACGATTCGCGGAGGAGGGCTTGCCGGACAATGCTCCCCCTGCCGCCGCTGCGGTTCCTGCATCGGTTTGAACAGGCGATGATGCCGCCACCTCCCAAAGCGCTTTTCACCCAGGCGGCGGCGATCCTGCTGTCTCGGACCCCTTCCGAGGAGGAGGTGCTTCAGGCGTTGCTTTTGGCCAGCCCGATAGAGGCGCGCAGCACCACTGGCGGTCGTAACTGGTGCGAAGGACAGGCCCTGCTGGTCCTGCCTTTCCTGCCGGAACGCAACGGATATGTCCTGGTGGATATCGTGGACCGACCCTGGCCCGATGCCCTTGGCGAGTCCGAGGAGCCGGAGATCGTGGGGGCTTGGAACGCGGGACACTTCGGTCCCCTTTCGGAGAGTGGCGGTCTGCGCCGCGCCGCAACACAAAGCTGGAAGTGGAAATCGGGACGGCGCGCGCCCGCGCTGCATGTCGCTTTTCTGCGTATTCGCCTGACCTACCAGCTAGGTGTCTCGGCGGGGATTACCAGGATGCCTCCAGGAGGGGTGTCGCCCCAGGAGGAGCTGCTGTTCCTGACACAGATCGCCGGGGCGCTTCTGTCTTTGCGGGGCGCGCTGTGCGTGTTTTTCCCCGCCGGTGAGGCACTGCGCGATGCGGCATTCGTCGAGGAACGTTTAAACCTGCACCGGGCGGGGGGACCCCTGCCACTCGACATCTGGGCCAACATCCGCTTTCTCCCGCTAAATGACCCGGCGACCTGGGTTGTGATGGATACGGTCGGGATGCCCCAGCTAGACCTCCCGGACCTCGAAGCCGCCTTCCCACTCGATAAAAATGAACGGTATCCCCCGCACGACGTGGAAGCCTTCCTGCGAAACCTTTCTCTGCGCCTGCTCCGTGACGGCGACGCTTCCGTGGCTGGCCCCTCTTCGCTGCCGGGACCCGGGGGCGCACTCTGGCGGTCGGCGGGGACGCTGGCATCCGGGTTCTCGGCTCCGCATCGCCGGGTCGTTCGGTTTCTGCCCCGCACGCTGGGCCGCCCCCCTCAGCAGCTTCGCAGCCCGTACCCTCCGGGGCATGGGAAGTAGTCCGGTAACTTCCCCTCATTATGAAGGGAAGGCAGGCCGAAATCCTGGGGGCAGCCTCCTTCACGGCATCTCAGTGCGGAGAGGACCAGCGGAATGCAGGCACTGCTCGGGGGATTTTTGAACATGCATCACCAAACAAACACGGAATCACGGCTGAGAGGTCAGACAGAAATCGCCACCATTCCATGGTGAAACGTGGCCACCTCCTGCGCGATGCCGCAGTGTTTTGCGCCGTGCTTGCCGTGCTGAACTGGAGCGTTCAAGCCGTTCGACAGTACGTCGTTTTTGACGCGCCGCGCTGGTGGCCCCTCAGCATCTTCAACCCTCGAATGCCGAGCGCAGCCGACATGGTCACGGCAGTGGCGGTCGCACTCGGATTTGCGGTGGGGCTGGCGTTTCTGGAGCGCACCAGATACCGCAGCGCCCTCGGTATAACCGTGACGGGGATTCTGCTTATCCTTGGGTCAAACGCGGTCCAAGGGGTCAGGGCCGGGTTTGTGACTCCCATCTCCGGCAACGCCATCCAGTACTACAGCGATGCTCAGCGGCATCCGCTGGCGTCGGCGGAGTTCCTGCGCGAGTTTCACCAGATCCAGCCCACACTAGGCGATCACGGACGCACCCACCCCCCTGGCGCGATTCTGCTCTTTCAGGGCCTGATCCGTCTGACCCAGGATCAGCCCGCCGTGATCGCGGTCCTGATTGCCGTCACGGCAGCGGCACTCACCGCGATCTTTTTCCGAAGCTTTCTTGCGACAGTCCTTCCCCGGTTTCCCGCAGGAGAGGGCATTTTTCTGCTGCTGCTGCTGCCTGCGGTCCAGATCTACTACTGCGCATCGCTGGATGCCCTAATTGCGGCCCTGCTGCTGGGCGCGGTCACGCTCTATGCTGCACCGCCCACTCCCCCCCGGCTTATCGGGGCGGTGCTCTGCCTTCTGACCGCCTCGTTTCTAACCTTCGGGTTCGTCTGGGCAGTCCCCCTCTTGCTGGTCACGGAAGCGTGCCGGTGGGAGGCACGGCGCAGCGCGGCGCGGCTTTGCGGGCTGGGCGCGGGGCTGATTAGCTTTTATCTGGCTCTTTACGCAGCCTTCGACTTCAGCTATGTTGCCGCGCTGCGGACCGCGACCCGCCTGGAGAACCCGGAGGGCTTCCGCCTTTTCGCGGAACCGGTCTCGTACCTTTTCACACGGCTGGAGGATGTTTGCGAGATCGTGGTCTTTTTTGGCCCCTTCCTGCTCGCCCTCACGCGAGGGGGCTGGAGGGCGCTTTCGCGGGAGAACCTTCTCGCCGGGCGGATGTGTGCCACGGCGATGGGCATGCTGGCCCTGCTTTTTCTCACCGGGGCGTACCGGACAGGGGAGACGGCGCGCGCCTGCCTTTTTGTGTATCCGTATCTCCTGCTGCCGGCACTGGCGGCGCTGCCATCGGACCCCGCGCAGCGGCGAGTGTGGTATGGCCTCGTGTTTGCGCAGGCGCTGCTGATGCAGCTTCTGGGCCGCTTCTTCTGGTGAGCCTCTTCCCGGAGACGCCGCGGGTCAGAGTTCCAGCTCGCCCTGACGTAGCGGCGGCGTGCTGGACGTGATCTGTGTTTCCGAGGCGGTCGGGGTGGGCTTGGGGGTAGCACCGGTACGGCTGCGGAAGACCCGGCTAACATCCGGCTTTTCGTGGATACGCAGATAAATCGCCGTCATTTCGTCTTCGATCCGCGCGAGGGTCGCATCCGATGGCAGAGCGACATCCCCTTCGGCGCTGCTTTGCGCGGTCCGGTAACGATACCGAAGCTCCAGCCGTCCCTCGCCCGCGGTCCGCCCGGCCCCCACCTGAAACTCGATCCCTGCTCGGCCCGTCATCAGAAATCCCCGATGCGTCCCGGAGCGCCAGCCGGCCCGCTTCAGCGCCTCGCGAAGCAGTTCATCCATTTCTTTTTGTCCTTTCACGATCCCGTTCCACTCGGGTCTGCTCAGGGTACCCTGGGGTATCTTCAGAATTGGGTGTATAGTTCGTTGGACGACGACCCCCTAGGAATCGTATGGAATCAACCTCTTTTATCACGAAACGCCATTCCACGGGAAAGGGAGTCCCGGTGGCTGCCGTCCTTGTTTTGGCGGGAGCATCCTGGGCATCCGCCCCATCTCAGCCCCCCCCTCCTGCCGAGATCGCGCCGCGCACGGTGCGTCTGGTGGTTCAAGTGACCGGCATGCGCAATGATAAAGGGCGGATTGCCGCGACTCTTTTTGACCAGGAGAAAGGGTTCCCCGGCGATGATTCCCGCGCGGTCGCCCGGCAGATAAGCCCGGTCAAAGACCGCTCTGCTACCCTGCGGTTCGACGGGCTGAAAGCGGGAAGTTACGCCCTGGCGCTCCTTCACGATGAGAACACGAACAGCAAGATGGATACCAATCTGTTCGGTTTCCCCAGGGAGGGGTATGGTGCCTCCAACAACCCACGCCCCAGTCGGCGTGGCCCCCGCTTCACGGAGGCGCGATTCGTCGTTTCTGGCGCAGGCGAAGAGCAGGCGATCCAGGTAAAGGTGGTCTACCTTCGCCTTGGCGACATCGTGCGCTGAACCACGAAACCTTGTAGAATTGGTCTATGTTCATCCCCCGTGTCGCATGCTGGGCGCTGCTTGCCGGTGCCGGACTCTTTATCGGTTCTCGCCCTGCCGGTGCCGCGCCCGTCCCGCTCTCCCCGCTGACCGCCAACCGTCTGACGGTCGGATGGACAGCGGAGAATGGCCTCACGGTAGCGGTTGATGGCGTGCCACTGGTGCGCCGTTCGTCTCTGGTGCTCGTGAAGAAAGGCTGGACCGGGACGCTTTTGAATCAGGCGCGGGTCAAGCCAGACATCACGGACTGGACCACTGCTCCCGATGGCACCCGCACTGCCAGAATCCGCCTGGAGAACGAGGATGCCGCCTGTGAGTATCTGCTGACGGTCTCACCGAAGAACCGTCTCGTCGTGGACCTTGCGTATCGGCTGAAGCGGGACACGCCCGCAGAGATCGAGTACGCGGCGGGCTACCTTTCCGGTGCGGTTCTGCAGGGTTCCCGTATCGAGGAGTACGTCGCTGCCGCTGCCAGCCCGGAACCGGGCGCAGCGGCTGTGTCGGCGAAACGTCAGGTTTCGCTTGCGCCACCGGCTGCGGGAACGACCCAGGAACAGAACCGACTGGGGCCACCCCTGCAATCCGTAGCCTTTGGGACCCGGCTCGGCGAGGTGACCATCCGCTATTCCGGGGACGCGCCCGCTCCGGTGCTCTTTGATGGACGCGCCGACAAGGGCGATTGGGCGGCGAACTTTCCGCTCTTCTGGCTCGGTATCGGGTCGCCGTCGCCCGCAGTCGCCAAGCGCGACGGGGAACGTCACGCGGTATTTACCTTCCTTGTTACCGAAAAGGGTCTCTCCAACAGTCCCGCGAAGGCGGCAGGCAGCAGCGAGGAAGGGGTCGCCCTCTACAGCGCCGCCACGTTTGTTCCGACACTGAGTGCCCGCCCACTGGTGATTCCGCGCCCCAAAGTGATGACCGTCCGCGATAATAGCGCCGGTCTTCGACTCAGCAAAACGACCCGGTTGGTGCTCCCGGACGCCAGCCCGGCAGCCCGCAAGGCAGCCCGTCTCCTTTCCAGTGAAATCGAGCAGCGATTCGGTTTTTCGCCGAAGGTGGTACTGGTCAGCCGCGGCAACCCCCTGCTCGGTACCGGTCTGGTGAAAGATGCGATTTTTTTGGGGATCGGTGGTAAATCCGAGATGCTGAGCGGGAAGCGCATTCCGGTCCCGCAAAAACCGGAGGGCTATGCCGTGGCTGTCGGCCCATCCCAGGCGCTGATCGCGGGGACCGATGAGGCCGGGGTCCTTTGGGGGGCGCAGACTCTGATTCAGCTTTTGGCGGCGGATGCGAAAGGGCCGCTGGTCCGTCCCGTCGTTATTCAGGACTGGCCGACGCTATCCGTTCGATCGGTCCATTTGTTTCATGGCAGAGAGGCCCTGCCGTTCCACCAGAAGCTCATAGATCGCGTACTGGCCCGATTCAAGATGAATGCGCTGTTCATCCAGGCAGAGCAGGTACGCTGGGACGCCGACCCTGCGGTCGCACCGGACTGGGCTGGGACCAAGGCCGACCTTCGCAAAGAGATCGCTTTTGCCGCGGAGCGAGGCATGACCGTTTATCCGCTGCTGGAGAGCTACGGGCACATGGAATGGCTCTTCAACAAGGGCGGAAACACCGCTTTTGCCGAAGACCCCCAGACCCCCTATGCCGTCAACATCAGCGATCCCCGGGCGATGGCCTATCTGGAGAAGTTCAACGCGGAAGCCGACACGCTGTTCGATGCGCCCGGCTTCCATGCGGGCCTCGATGAGGTGACCATGCGCGGTCGTTTCCCCTATCGCTCCCTCCCGCGCACCTTTCCGGATCTGTTTGTCTCGAACGCCAAGTACTGGCATGAGTTTGCGATCAAACGCAACAAGCCGCTCTGGATGTGGGCGGACATGGCACTGCACCCCTCGGAGGTCGCCCCCTGCTTTGGGACCGCTCCGACCGCGAAGGATGCTGCCGCAGTTCGGGCGGGTCTGCCGAAAGACATCGTGATGGTGGACTGGCAATACTCTCCCCATGACTCATACCCTTCGCTGAAAGTGCTGAAGAATGCCGGCTTCAGGAAGCTGGTTGCGGCGACCTGGTATTATCCGCAGGGCATCCAGGATTTCACCAGAGCCGCCGCGCAGATCGGGGCGCTGGGGGGGATGCAGGTGACGTGGTGCGGTTACGAAAGCAAAGAATCGGTTCTCGACACGCTGGAGCGCCGCCAGTTCACCGCCATGGTGCTTGCCGCAGACTACTTCTGGAACGGCGGGGATGGCCCCGCCCCCTCGAAATTGCCCTACGATTTTTCCCAGGTCTTTGCCCGCCAGTGGCGCGGCGCAGTCGCGGCCGATTCGGTGACTCGCCCCGGCGTGGCGGCGGTTCCGGCACTGACTATGGTGTCCCAGGACTGGCTGGGATATGGGCCGGAGGGTACGCTCACCGGTATCCCCGTGGGGGATGTCCGACTCAGTGACGGTATCCGGTATCGTTTTCCGGCACGGCCCGCCTCCGCCGTGCTTTTAAGAGGAAAACTGAACCCTCCGGGGACCGGTGCGCCATCTAACATTCTGCTGCCACTGACGGGGGAGAAGACACCGGGCGCGGTCCGTGAGCTGCATCTGGTCCTCGCCGCATCGCATCAGGCCGCGTCGGGGACCCGAATCGGGACCGTTTCGCTGACGGCGGCGGATGGAACTACCACCAAAATCGAGCTGATCTACGGACGCAATATCGCCGCCTGGAACGACCCCCGCTCGGTGCCGGATGCTCCGGTGATGGTTCGTGGTAAGACCTCCACCGGCGAAGAAGCGCTTCTCCGAGCGCTGGTTTGGCGGCAGGAAAAAGGAACCTTCTCCCCGGTTTCGGCCACTCTTACCTCAGACGGTACCGAGGCCGCGCCGGTCCTGTTCGCCACTGCCGCGGTGAATTGATCGGCTGGATCGGCTGAATGGCCGCCCTGTTTTTGGCGGCCTTAAACTTGTCTTAACATTGAAACGCTATCCTGTGATCTATGCGAACTCATTTCCCTTTTTCGCGGCGCGTCGCCGCTCTCGGTATCCTGGCGGGTGGCGCAATGGGAGCGGCTTTTCTCCTGCCCTCGCTGGCCCAGCTTCAAGCGGGGCAGACCCCTGCCCCCACCGTTTCCACCACTACGCCGCTGGTGACCGGTAAGTCGCTGACACCGCAGGGCACCCAGACGAATGTCGGCAGCATCCCGGCGAACGCGGTCCTATCCCCTGGTGGTCGCTTCGTCCTGGTTTCGAGCCTGGGGGACCGCGCCTTTGTGTCGGTTCTGTCGGTTTCGGATGGCGCCCTGGTTTCACAAGTCGGCTTCAATGAATCCGTTCGGGGGAGTCGTCAGGGCCTGTACTATGGCCTCGCCTTTGGCCCGAGGGGCGCGGACGGCGCGCAGGCGGTTTACGCCGCGCGAGGCGCGGACGATCTGGTGAGTGTTCTGTCACTCACCACAGACGGCAAACTGACCGATACCGGTAAAACGATGGCGGTCGCACTGACGCAGGATCGCTCCGCCACCACTCCCGCGGACGCCCCGCCGAAATCCAGCTTCGTGGCGGGGCTGGCCACGGATACTGCCGGGACCCGTCTCTACGCCGCCAGCAACACCGGCGACGCGCGGAAGCAGATGAACAGTGTCGTTCGCATTCTGGATACGGCCTCGGGGACGACACGGGGCGAAGTCCCCGTTCCAGGCTACCCCTACGCAGTCACCGCGGTGACCAAGGGACCGAGCGCGGACCGCAAGGTATATGTGGGAAGCGAGCAGCGGGGCGTGGTCTCGGTCATTGATCCCACCGCGGCGAAGGTCACGCAGACCATCACGACCGGCGACCACCCGCTCGCCCTGCTGCTCAGTGGGACCCAGGACCGCTTGTATGTGGCGAACGCCGGGTCGGATACCGTCAGCATCATCAGCACCGCGAACGATCGGGTCCAGAAGACGATCCTGCTGCGCCCCGCCGATGTTCGCGGCCTGCCTGGCGCGACCCCAACCGGCCTGGCGCTCTCTCCCGACGAGAAGACACTGTATGTCACACTCGGGGACATGAACGCGGTCGCTGTAGTGGACCCGGTTCAGGGAACCGTTCGCGGCTACCTGCCGGTTGGCTGGTACCCCACCGCCGTTGTCGTCTCCCCGGACGGCAAGCGACTCTTTGTCGTGAACGCCAAGGGAGTGGTCACCCGCACCCCCAACGATAAGCCCGTCGCGTTCGCCGGGGCCGAGAGTCGAAATCGGTACATCCAGAATATCCTGGAAGGGACCGTTTCAACGATTGATGTTGCCGCGGCGACCGCAGCGCTGCCGACCCTGACCGCGCAGACACTGGCGAACAACCGGATCGTGCCCAATCTCGCGGCCCAGGCGCGGACTGCTCTTAAAAACCCGGGTATCAAACACGTCATCTATATCATCAAAGAAAACCGAACCTACGATCAGGTGCTCGGCGATCTCCCACAGGGGAACGGCGACCCCTCTCAGCTTCTTTTCGGACGCGACATCACCCCGAATCAGCATGCCCTGGCGGAGCGGTTCGCGCTGCTGGACAACTTCTATTGCAGCGCGGAGGTTTCGGGCGACGGTTGGAACTGGAGCACGGCGGGGATGGCAAACCCATACGTGGTCCGCAATGTCCCCTACGGTTACACGGGCCGCAAACACCCCTATGACTATGAGGGGACAAACAATGGGGTGCCCGTTGATCTGCTGAATATTCCCGATGTCAGCCGACCCTCCGGCGGCTATCTGTGGGATGCCGCCGCCAAGGCGAAGCTGGACTTTCGCAACTACGGTTTCTTCGCGGACGATGTCGAACTGCCGCGCAAGACCGCCGAAGAGGGGACCGAGGGCCGTGAGAACACGCCGGTCAAGAAGGCGCTGGAGGGCCACAGCTCCCCGGATTTCCGCCAGTACGATACAACCTACGCGGATAGCGATGCCTGGGTGATTCACAAGGTGCCCGCCTATAGCCGCCAACTGGCGAAGTACGGTCGGTTCGATGCACCTTCGCGGTTCAGCGCCTGGAAGCGCGAGTTTGATGGTTTTGTCGCGAGCGGTAAGCTCCCCCAGTTTACGATGATTCGCATGGGCAACGATCACACCATGGGCACCCGCGCCGGGGTGCCCTCCCCGCGCGCGATGGTCGCCGACAACGATTACGCAGTCGGTCAGCTTGTCGAGGCGGTCAGCCGTAGTCCCTTCTGGAAGTCCACCGCGATCTTTATCGTGGAGGATGATGCGCAGAACGGGTACGACCACGTAGATGCGCACCGCAGCATCTCGTTTGTCATCAGCCCATTTGTGACAAAGGGAACCAAGGACAGCCGGTTCTACAACACGGACTCCACGCTGCATACCATGGAGAATCTGCTTGGCCTGCCGCCCCTGAACCAGTACGACGCTATCGCGCCAACGCTGAATGTCTTCGCCGCGACCGCCGCGAACGACGCTCCCTATTCCGCGATCCTCCCCGCGCGGGAGATTGTCGCGGAGGTCAACAAGGCGACCGCGTACCGCGCGAAGGACTCCGCCCGGCTCCTCAACCCGCTTAAGGAAGAGTCCGGCGCGGATGAGCAGCTAAACGACATTCTGTGGCATGCGATCAAGGGGCGAGGGGTCCCCGCCCCGCCCCGCATCAATGCCTTCACCGGCATTGCGGTAAAGACGTCCGATCACCGCGAATAATCTGTCCCTCTCCTTGTCCCGAGACGGTCCCCCGCCAGACCTGGCGGGGGACCGTTTCCTAAGAGGCTTAAAACTTAATCTTCTGTTAACACTTCCTCAGTCGCCGCGCGATAGTATATGTCCATACTATCTTCTGATGGTGCAACAAGGTACCAAACGTCTCCGTTCTGATTTGGAAAGGTCGTTATTCATGTCGCTGCGCCTCCGCGCCCCGCGCGCAAACCGCACCGCATTTACGCTGATCGAACTGCTTGTGGTAATTGCCATTATTGCCATCCTAGCCGCGATCCTCTTTCCCGTCTTTGCCCAAGCCCGCGACAAGGCGAGACAGGCTGCGTGTTCCAGCAATATGAAGCAGTTAGGATACGCTTATCTCCAGTATGCTTCGGATTACGATGGCCTTTTTCCGAACCCTGGCGGGCGGACTGTCACGGAGGGGCCGGCAGCGGGGACTTCACCGCAAACGGCCTGGGTAGCCTGGTTTCAAAACCCAGCCACGACCAAATGGGAGCAGACGGGAGGCATTTGGCCTTACGTCAAACAGCGGTCGGAGAACAATGCTTCGAACGTTTATGCTTGCCCCAATGCGGCTCCTTACAACAGTCCCAACCCACCTGGCTCTACCTCCCGATCCAGCCTCCTTGGGCAGTGCTATTCCATGAGCGACTATATTCGCGGGGAGAACCCGGGTAGCGGAGGCAATCCGGTCACGTCTGGTTACGCCGATGGACTGGGCCAAGACCAGATGG
>JACMJB010000414.1 GCA_014380815.1 Armatimonadota bacterium | reverse complement strand
TCCCGCAAGCGGGCAGAGGGGGATCAGTAAATGCCGTAAATACAGGGTGACTGGTTGTAACCATAGACTCTTACTCCCCCTCTGCCCGCTTGCGGGAGAGGGGGTGCCGAACTTGTGAGGCGGGGGAAGGGGGTGATCTTAACCCTCCCCCAGTATCTCCCGGTATGCCTCCAGCACGGGCGCGTCCCGGCAGACAAACAGAACCTGTTCGATACTGGGGTTCGTGGAGAGGAAAATCTCCGTTTCGGCGACCGCTATTTCGGCGGCGCGGTGCACCGGGAAGCGGTAGATTCCGCAGCTGATCGCGGGAAAGGCGATTGTCTTGATGTCGTTCTCGACGGCAAGGCGCAGGCTGTTCCGGTAGCATTGCGCCAGCAGCAGCTCCTCGTTTTTCGTGCCGCCGTTCCAGACCGGGCCGACCGTGTGAATGACGTGGCGTGCCGGAAGCCGGTAGCCTTTCGTTATCTTTGCCTGCCCGGTTTTGCAGCCGCGCAGCATCCGGCACTCCTGCACCAGTTCGGGTCCCGCCGCGCGGTGGATCGCGCCGTCCACCCCGCCGCCGCCGAGCAGGGATGTGTTCGCGGCATTGACAATCGCATCCACGGCAAGCTTTGTGATGTCTCCCGAAACGATTTCCAGGCGTTCGCGGACCGAGGCTTGGCTCTCGGCGCTCATACTCTATTTCCTCCCTGCGAACGGTTTAGTCGGGCGGCGAGCAATACTTGCCTCAGTGTACCGTTCTCGCCAAGGTCTGGGGATTTCACCCCTCCCGTCGGTGGCTAACACCCCCTCTCCTTCCGACGGGAGGGAAGCCGAACTTGTGAGGCGGGGGGAGGGGTGCTCATTTCTCCGCGCTAAGCGGCAGGCGCACGGTAAACGTTGCGCCCTCTCCCGGCTGGCTGTGGACCGTGATCGTGCCGCCGTGCGCCTCGATGATCCCGTGGCATATGGAGAGGCCCAGCCCGGTTCCCTCGTCCTGGTCTTTGGTCGTGAAAAACGGGTCGAAGATGCGTCCCTGGATCTCGGGCGGGATTCCGCGCCCGTTGTCGACGACCGAAAGAGCTGCCCAGGGAGTTCCGTCTTCCGTCACCGGGCGCGTGGTGACGGTAATCTGTCGGCCTTCGGGCCGCAGGCGCAGGGCATACTCAGCGTTCGCGAGCAGGTTGAGCAGCACCTGCTCGATCTGCCCGGCATTGATAAACGGCGCAACATCCGGGTCAGACAGGGTCACGACTGTGTCGATGTCGCTGTCGCGCAGGCGGTAGCGCATCATCTCCAGCGTCTCCTCGACTATGCCGCGCAGGGAATGGAAGCCGCGCTCCTGATGGTCGGCCTGACGCGCGAAGGTCAGCAGCGACCGTACAATCCGCGCCGCCCGGTCGGTCATCTGCAGAATGCCGTCGGCATCGTCTTTGACATTCTGGTCGTGGTACAGCTTCAGAAGCTGCGCATAGCCGGAGATCGCCGCCAGCGGATTGTTCAGCTCGTGCGCGACTCCCGCCACCAACTCGCCCATCGCCGCCAGTCGGTCGGAGCGGACAAGCTGGTTCTGCAGTGCTTTCTGTTCGGTAATATCCCGCAGGATGCCGAGCGTGCCCAGGATCGCGTTGTCGCTGCCCCGGTACGGCGCGCGCAC
>JACMJB010000413.1 GCA_014380815.1 Armatimonadota bacterium | reverse complement strand
GACCACCTGCACCTGCTTTTGTCGCTCCCCCCCATCCAATCGCTTCGATCTATCGAGGACGAACTGCTCCGCGCCTCGCAGCGTTTCCTCCGTGAGGCGGTCGGATGCCCGCTTTTTGCCTGGGCATCCGGGCAGAGTCCGTATCAAAGCATCTCCCTACACGAGCGCGAGACGGTCACCGCCTACGTGGTATCGCAGCGAGAGCAGCACAGCAGCAACCAGCTTTGGGACGCCCTGGAAGCGACAGGAGCCGAGACTTCGACGCAGCCCAAAGACAGCGGCGCGGGCAGCGAGGAAGCGATGCCGGACTGGCTTCGCGCTGCGATGCGTTCTCCAGGAAGTCCGGGTTGACCAGGGTCGGTCCGGGCCAATCCCAGAGCATTTTCCGGTACTGAAACGAGGAATTGAGAGTAGGAACCATGAGCTACCCGAATCCACCACCGCAGCACCCGGCATCGCCGCAGACCTACTACCCTCAGGGCAGTCCCCCCGGGTACGGCCCGCCGCCAAACCCCTACCAGCACCAGCAGGACGAGAGTCAGCTTCAAACACTCTCTATCCTTTACTATGTCATGGGAGTGTTCAGCGTTCTTGGGGTACTGACCGCGCTGCTTTATGTCGCGATCGGTATCTTCGGACTGAATGCGCCGCCCTCTCCAGGTGACAGCCCGAGCAGCAACCTGATTGCTGGAGGGATACTGATCGGCATGGGCGCACTTGGCGCCATCCTTGCGACCATTCTGACGGTCTATACGTTCAAGGCCGCAAAATGTATCGCCCAGCGCCGCAGATACAACCTGATCTTTATCCTCGCGATCCTCAAACTGCTGAACTTTCCGATCGGAACGGCAGTCGGGATCTTCGCACTGGTCGTCCTGAGTCGCCCGTCCGTCAAGGCTCTTTTTGAGGGCATAGCCCCGCCGACTTACTATCCCCCGGCCCAACAGCCCTGGGTGAACCGGTAATATCGCTGGTATCGCTGGTATCGTGCGGAGCCGCGACGGCCAGTCCTGCGGTATCATGTCGCAGGACAGGCCGCTTTTCGTGGTGAGGCAGGCCGCCGATGCAGGAGAAACGACGCTGAGCCGCATTGCCAACCGATTTGCCGCCCTCCAGGCGAAAAATGAGAAGGCCTTGGTTGCCTTTGTGACGGCGGGCGACCCGCACCCGGAGCGAACCGCGGAAGCGGTCGCGGCGCTCATGGATGGTGGGGCCGACATCGTGGAGCTGGGGATTCCCTTCTCAGACCCGCTCGCGGACGGCCCGACCATCCAGGCATCTTCACACCGGGCGCTTCTTTCGGGAATGACGCCACCAAAGGTTCTCGAGGTGGTCCGGCAGGTTCGCGCATCGGGACGCGAGGCGGTTCCCCTGGTACTGATGGGAGCCTGGAACCCCGTCCTGCAGTATGGCCTGGAGCGCTTTGCAAAGGATGCCGTGGCGGCGGGAGCAGACGGTGCCATTCTGACGGATCTTTCGCCGGATGAGGCCGGGGAATGGAAACGCGCCGCCGATGCCGCCGGTTTTGATACGATCTTTCTGCTGGCTCCCACTTCCACCGCTGCGCGAATGGCGCTGGTCGGAAAAATGGCATCTGGCTTCGTATACTGTGTCTCCCGCACGGGTGTGACCGGGGCGCAAAGCGATGTACCCGATGAACTCCCGGCCCTGATCGAGGCGATTCGCGGACGCGCGGACGGAACCCCGGTCTGCGTCGGCTTCGGCGTTGGCGATCCCGAACAGGTGGCGGCAATCAGCCGGTATGCGGACGGGGTAGTGGTCGGCAGCGTGCTTGTAGATCTGCTGCACCGCGAGCGCGATAACCCACGGGTTTTGTCGCTTGTCCAGGATTTTGTCGCCTCGCTGAAGGCGGCGACGCGAGGAGCGGCTCCGTTATGAACCCCTTTACCGCCAGCGAGTTCGCCAGGTACATTGACCACACCCTCTTAAAGCCGGACAGTACCCGCCGGGAGTGCATCCGGATCTGCGAGGAAGCACGCGATGCCGGGTTCGCCGCGGCGTGTATTCTGCCTGCCTGGGTCGCGGATGCCGCGGACGTTCTGGAGGGAAGCGGGGTCGCGGTCTGCACCGTGGTGGGGTTTCCCCATGGGATCGCCCCCCCCCAGGCCAAAGCCTCCGAGACCGCGATCGTCGTTGCGGACGGCGCGACCGAGGTGGATATGGTTCTCAATATCTCCGCACTGAAATCCGGCTCAGATGTACTGGTGATGAGCGACATCGAAGCCGTGGTTGAGGCGGCGCAGACGGGCGGGGCGATTGTCAAGGTGATCCTGGAGTGCGCCCTGCTGACCGACGACGAAAAACGCCGTGCCGCGCGCTTCTGCCTGGAGGCGGGGGCGGATTTCGTGAAGACCTCGACCGGATTCGCCGCATCGGGCGCCACTCTTGACGATGTCCGCCTGCTGCGGCAAATAGTCGGCGAGGAGGCCGGGGTCAAGGCGGCGGGTGGTATCCGGGGTCTCTCGAATGCCCTGGCGATGATCGAGGCGGGGGCGAGCCGCCTTGGCACCTCGTCGGGCCTCGCACTTCTGCAGGAGTTCCAAGGGGGCGGGGCGAATACCGACGAACCGACGGCTACTCCCAAGGTCGGGGGGAGTTACTGAACTTTGGTGCTCTTGGCACTTTTCGGTACTGCTGTCTCCCGCGATGGATTCCGGTTTCCGCCGCCGAGGGGGAGTCTGTGGATGGTGATTCCGACTCCTTCTTCACGCGATAAGATGAAACGTGGCAGTCTATAAAACCAATGCGCTG
>JACMJB010000412.1 GCA_014380815.1 Armatimonadota bacterium | reverse complement strand
ACGTGTGACGCTGGTCACCGGACCCACCGCAATCCCCCTGCCCCACGGGCTGATAGAAACGGTGCGTGCGGAGACCGCCTTCGAGATGCAGGAGGCGGTTCTGCCGCGGGCGCGGGCGCAGGACGTGATCGTGCAGTCAGCGGCGATTGCGGATTTTCGGCCCGCTCAGGTCGCGCCCCACAAAATCAAAAAGAGCCAGGGGATCCGTGCCATCGAACTCGTTCCCACGCAGGATTTTTCCATTACCCTTGGTGAGCAGAAACCTGCCGGGCAGACGCTTGTGGGTTTTGCCGCCGAGACGGAAAAGATGGAGGAACACGCCCTCGCCAAACTCCGCGCCAAGAACCTGGACCTGCTGGTCGCCAATGACATCACGCGCCCCGGCGCGGGCTTCGAGGTAGATACCAACGTCGTCACATTCTATCTGCCCGGTTCCCTTCCTGAATCCCTGCCCCTGCAGTCCAAACGCGCCGTCGCCGATGCGATCTGGGACCGGATTGTCGCATTCCGCACGCCGAAGTTGTGACCAATCACCAAAAGCGTGAAGGGATTTGAGGGTCGGCGACACTAGGAAAGCAGCCGGGGATCGGTGAAGGCTTTGGAGGCGGATTTATGGGTGTTCGTCGGCTCGTTTTCAGTGGGGTCGCGGCTCTCTCGTTTTTGACCGTTTTGGTGGTCGCTCGGGCACAAGAGTCCGTGCCCATCAGCGAGCATCCCGAATATGCCGTGAATGCGGCGGGCCGGATCAGCACGCGCGGCCTCGTCGCCGCCTGGCGCGGGGATGGCGATGCGCGAGACCGGGTCGGGCGCAGTTCGGGCAGCGCGCATGGGGGCGTCTCCTTTGTCCCGGCGATGGTGGGACGCGGTTTCTACTTCAACGGGACCGACGGAGGGGTCACGATCCCGGATACCGATGCGCTGAGGCTCTCCCGTTCGCTCACCCTCAGCGCGTGGATCTATGTCGAGTCGTTTCCGACACCCGAGCAGGGTCAGGCCCTGATCCTTTTTCGGGGAGATGACCGGGGCGGCCTGGACCCCTACCATCTGGCGATCACCCCCACCCGGCGTCTCCGCTTCCAAATCGAGCAGGGGTACGAGCAAGAGGCCGACGTGACCGCCCCGACCGGTGCGGGGCGGTTCATCCTGGTAACGGCGACACTCGACCAGATGACCAGGCGGATGCGCCTGTACCAAAACGGGCAGCTTACCGCGGAGACGACAACCCCGTATACGGCGCTGCGCGACCTAGACTCCAGGGCGAATCCAGGGGTTGGTATCGGACATCATGGCGGATGGCCTGGCTCCGGATTTCGCTATCCGTTCCATGGTGTCATTAACGAAGTGCTGGTTTATGACCGGGCGCTCTCACCTGCCGAGGTGCGCGCGCTGTATATGGACCGGACCGAGGTTCCCACTCTGGCCCCCTGAGTCACTGCCCTTCCCTAAAGGCGAAATGCCTGCTTGAGCAGGGCAATGCTCTTTGGCACGGCGGTCTCGGGATCTTCCTTGCCTTCGAACTCGAGAGAGAGGTAGCCCTGGTAACCAGCGCCTGTCAGGATCTCCGCGACCTTTCCATAGTCCACGTCGAGCGTGTACCATTCCCCGCCCCCGTAATACGTTTTTGCCTGCACGAAAACGGCCTGCGGGGCCATTTGTTCCAGTCGCGGATAGAGTTCCTCGCGGAAGTTACCCGTGTCCATCAACGCACCGAGCCACGGCGACGGCAGGGCATCCACGATACGCAGTACGCCTTCGGGCGTTCGTGTCAGCCCCCAGTGGTTTTCCAGCGCCAGAATGACGCCACACTCGGCGGCTTTTGGAAGGCAGGCCTCAATGGACTGAATGCACCAATCGAAAGCGTCGTCCTCGGTGTATCCTTCCAGCGGTGGTTCCTCTCCGCGCCGGTCCATCAACTCATCGAAGGATTTTATCGTTCCCCAGCGACCGGAGTTCAGACGGATGCAGGGGATACCCATCTGGTAAGCAAGCTCGATGCAGCGAAGGGTATGATCAATATTCTTTTGCCGCACGGCGGCGTCCGGCGAGACGAAGTTCTGGTGGATAGACAGGCAAATAAGGTCAATCCCGGCACGAAAAGCATGCCGCTTGAGCCGCTGCAGATAGGCAGGCTCTTCGCTTTCCATCTGCTGGTGCAGGAGATCCACGCCGGAGACTTCCAGCCTCGCGGCCTGGTCAATGACTCTTTCGATCGGCGTTTTTTCGCCGCGAAAATGCCAGTAGGAGTAGGATGATACGCCAAGTCTGATACCCAAAGTCTCCGTCCCTTTCAGAGATGCGGCGCGGGAACCAGAGTGTCCCCGCGCCGCCCCCTTCCCGTCATTTATCTGCCGTCTACTGCCGTTATATGCCGCCTGCGTCGCCACTCTTCTTGGCCCCGCTGAGTTTTGGGAGCCTGGGCTGAGACTTCTGGAGCGGGTTGATCGGCGGTGCGTTTGCCCCCGCCGGTGCGGGCGGAGCGGCGGTCAGGGTGGCATCCTTGTTGGAGGCACATCCTCCTCCCGCACCGGCGGTGACGGTCAGCACCAGCAGGGCAAGTGTTCCACGGATCGCTTTTACGTGTTGCTCTTTTCGATTCACGTTTTGGTGCCTTTGTGCTTGGTTTAGTTGTGGGCAAGTGATAGGAAGGGCAGCGGTCGGCCCAGTCTAGAGGGCGCTCGTGCCGCTCTTTTTGAGCGACCACAGATACTGGCTCAGGTTTGTGATCTGCACCTCGGCCATGGTCTTGTTCGCATTCCAGTTCGTGCCTGCGGCAAGCGCGCCCGGCGTCATCCATTTGGAATGCCCATCGCAGAAGGTCACATTGCCGCCGCCGGAGTGGCGAGTGCTGAAGGCACCGGACCCCGATTTAGCGGTGCCCGTATTTCCACCGATACCCTCAGGACCGCTTTCAAAAGCACTGTTTCTGCCCCATCCGTCCAGGGCGCAAACGCCGCTGTTGCCGCCCCGTGCTGCTGGGGAGCTGACAAGGTTGCTGGGATAAAACGCCCCGCTGTCAAGGACGACCGCGGGCTTTGAATCCGTCAGGAGCACGGTGGCGGCGGGTGCCTCCATGTCCGAGATCCCGACCGGTCGCCCCCAGACCCCGGTTGCCTGCGGCATCAGATCGTCCTGGGCGCAGCTTCCGTTCGCCAGCACTCGGTTTGGCATCAGGTAGTCCACGTTCATGGCGTAGGTGACGAACATCTGTGACCACTTCACGCCGGAGTTAGTGGGACTGCCGCTCCACTGATTGAAATGATCCGCCTCGAGATCGGGGCACTTGAAGATCGAGTCCCCACCACTGAGAGGGCTTTTAATGTAGGGAAGCACCGTTTCCGGCCAGTCGAGACGCGCGTCGTTCACATTGCTGCAGAACCAGCTGAGTCTTTCTCCATTTGGCAGGTTGCAGTTGTGCGCGGGGATCAGTACCTCGTCGTGATCGGAGATATATCCCATAATGCCCATGCTGATCTGCCGTACATTGGACAGGCTGCTGGCCTGACGCGCCTTCGCCCGTGCCTGCGCGAAAACGGGAAACAGGATCGCTGCAAGTATCGCGATAATGGCGATGACGACGAGAAGCTCGATCAGCGTAAAAGCGGACACGCTTACCGGTCTTGCGGAGCGTGTGCTCGCCGCGAGTGCGCGGCGTCCCTTGATGCCATTTCCGACAAGTGATTGGAACATTTCTGCCTCCTAAATCCCGAAGTGGATCGGCCCGACCAGGCCGACGTTTCTAGCCGACGTTTCTACCTGCCATCCGCGGCGCCGCGGGTCCGCCGTCCTCTAAGGCCAGAGCGCGCGTGGAAGCGCGCACGATCACGGGGGCTTCCAGCAGCACATGCCGGAATGCGGCTCCTGGTCCCCGCTCCATTCGTTCCAGCAGCAGGTCCGCCGCCTGGGACCCAATCCGCTCAAACGGCTGCCCCACCGTGGTCAGAAAAGGGACCCCCTGCTCTCCCTGCTCGATACCATCGAAGCCGACCACCGCGAGGTCTTCCGGGACCCGCAGACCGCGCGCCCGGATCGCCGCGAGCAGATGAAAGGCGACAATATCATTGACCGTGAAAAGTGCGGTCGGGGGATTCGGAAGAGCTAGCAGCTCCTCCAGCAGCGCTTT